>QILZ01000375.1 GCA_003233545.1 Spirochaetales bacterium | reverse complement strand
CACTACATGATCTTCGGGAAGCTTAATGCCGAAACTCTTTAATTCCGCTATTTGCTTCTTTAAAACATCCACAGCAGTAGATTTTCCTTTTTTCTCCATGCTTAACACCATTTCACGAAGGTTCATACCGCCAAAGGGAAGTTTCTCGAAAATTTCTAATTCTGACATAGTAACAGCCTCACTTTTCTCTTCTTAAATTGTTAATTGTATACGAACCATCAGAATGGGACGAATTATAAAATGTACTGTGGTTTATCGGTGCCTTTTTGTCAAGAACCCTTTGCGGATCAAAAGCCCTGTAGCTTATAATCCTGTTGTACTGTATAATCCGACCGTGAAAAAACAGATAGCACGAATTTCCCTGCTTCAGTTTATTTTTTTCTGGTCAATAGGCTCTCTGTTCCCCTTTTACAGCCTCTACTATGAGAAGGTTTTTACCTCCTCCGACGGAATAGTGAATTTTTCCATACTGGGGACTATTCTATTTCTTCAGTCGATTGTAGGAATAGCATCTCCGCCTATCGCAGGATTACTTGCCGATAAATTTAAGATTCATAACAGGCTTATAACCTTCCTTGGTATATCGGCAGTTTTAGGCGCGATCCTTTCCTCGGTACCAGGTTTGCCCTTTTTACAGAATACGACCTTTTCCATTAAACTCCTCTTTATCCTGCCCGGGGCTCTGATTCTGGGATTTTTTTCGAAACCCATAATACCCTTACTCGATACGGAAGCGCTGCGCCTGCTTACGGTACGGTACAACAATACATACAGATACGGACAGGTTCGGCTTTTCGGTTCCATCGGCTGGATTTTATCAGCTTCTTTAGCCGGCTTTATTATAGCAAAAACAGAGATGATAACTTCTATTTACATAAGCGCAATTATAGGCTTTACCATATTAGCAATAGTCGGTTCCCGGGGAATAAAACAAGAAATAAAGCCTGTTAAAATTCCTTTAAAACTACTTGCAGAGGATAAACCTGTTCAGCTTCTCTTTATATATGTTTTTATACTTTCCATCGGAATGAACGGCTCTTTTATGTTCACAGGTGTTTTTATGAATGCATTGCATGTTAAGACACAGGTGATAGGCTTGGCCTTCGGTCTGGCCGCAATCCCGGAAGTTTTTATTCTGCTTAACACAAAAAAACTTCTGCCGCGTTTAGGCTATAGAACATTGATAATTGCAGGCGTAATTATCTTAAGTATAAAACTCCTTCTGTTTACCATTATAGGAACAAAGGCCGGGCCTGTGACTTTTATTCTTATCCAGAGCCTTCACGGAATAGCATTCCCGTTACAATATGCCGCATGGGTTTACTATCTCGACAGCAGGGCACATACCGACTTAAAAGCTACATATCAGAATTTAAACCAGCTTGTATTCACGTTAGGTGCGGCAATGGGAACTTTTCTGGCATCGATAATTATCGGAGCGCTCGGCGTTAGATGGATGATGGGATTATCCGGTTTAACCGTGGTAATCAGTCTGTTTTTCTTTGTCATTTTTGTAAAGTAGCCGGGATTAACCCCTTTGATCTATCGAATGAACATACAAAGGTTTGTTGACAAACAGGGTTTACGTTAGTATAGTTTATATCGTTTTAACAATTCAGAAAAAAAGGTCGAAGCGGATTTTATCCGGCGGGACCACAGAAGGAGAGGTGTCCGAGCGGTTTAAGGAGGCGGTCTTGAAAACCGTTGAGCCGAAAGGTTCCGGGGGTTCGAATCCCTCCCTCTCCGTTCCTACACTTAAGTGTTTTTGGTATTTGACAAACGGAGTAATATTTCTGGAGAGGTGCGAGAGCGGTTGAATCGGGCTCCCTGCTAAGGAGTTGTACTCGATAAGGGTACCGTGGGTTCGAATCCCACCCTCTCCGTACTTAAGTGCCCATAGCTCAGCTGGATAGAGCGTTAGATTGCGGATCTAAAGGCCGGAGGTTCGAATCCTCTTGGGCACGTTAAAAATGGAGAGATGCGAGAGCGGTTGAATCGGGCGGACTCGAAATCCGTTGAGCTAATCTTTTAGCTCCGTGGGTTCGAATCCCACTCTCTCCGTTAAAAATATTTTCTTAAAGAAGAGGGACTTTGGAGAGATGACCGAGCGGCCGAAGGTGCACGCTTGGAAAGCGTGTGTACCCCAACAGGGTACCGCGGGTTCGAATCCCGCTCTCTCCGTTATCCCCTTTGGCAGCATAAGGTTAGGCACTACGCTATCGACGTTCACCCAACCCCGTCAGGACCGGAAGGTAGCAGCGGTAAGTGAATTGTTGATGAGCCGTAATCTGCTTAACCTTTGCCCGAGGGGTCTAAAAATTATGACATACGAAGTGACAGCTACAAAAAAACGTCCCCGGGTTTTCGATGAACTTATAGGCCAGGAATTCATAGTTACTACCCTAAAAAATTCCATCGAACAGGGACGAATAGCACATGCATATCTCTTCTCCGGACCAAGGGGTGTCGGGAAAACCTCAGCCGCACGAATTCTCGCGAAATCTCTTAACTGCGAAAATGGCCCGACAACTTCACCGTGCGGGACGTGCAATTCATGTAAGGAGATCGCAGCCGGTAATTCGCTCGACGTTATAGAGATAGACGGTGCCTCCAACACAAGCGTAAACGATGTACGCGAGATAAAGGACGAAGTCCTGTTTGCTCCTAACAGCTCACGCTACAAGATTTACATAATCGATGAAGTTCATATGCTTTCCAACAGCGCCTTTAATGCTTTACTCAAAACAATCGAAGAACCTCCTCCGTATATTGTTTTTATCTTTGCTACAACGGAAATTCATAAGGTTCCCGCAACGATCAGATCCAGGTGCCAGCAGTACAGGTTCCGGCTTTTATCGATCGATGATATACAGAAAAAACTTATCAGAGCCGCAGAGGAATCTAATATTACAATAGATCATAACGCTCTTCTATGGATTGCAAAAGAATCCTCAGGTTCCTTAAGGGATGCATACACCATCTTCGATCAGGTAGTATCTTTCTCCGAGGGTTCTGTTACCATGGAAAACATCAAAGAGAAACTCGGTACCGTGGGACTCGGGGAGATGAATAAACTCATGGAGTTTATTACTGCGGAAAACCCCAAACTTCTCCTTGAATATTCTAACGATACTCTAAATACAGGCATTTCTGTGGACCAGTTCGTGATCGACCTTACAGAGTATTTCAGAAGTCTTCTATTTTTAAGGCTGGGCATAGAAAAAGAATCGATTATAGGGTATTCGAAGGATAGTATTCCAATATCCGTTGTTAATACCTATACGCCCGAACAACTCGAAAAAGCCGTAGATATTCTACTGGAACTATACAGAAAATTAAGATATACAATAAACCAGAAATTCGAATTAGAACTGGTTTTAACACGGCTGTCCAGGCTGAAACATCTTATCACCCGAGAAGAAGTTATCAACAGGGTCGAAGAACTTAAAAAAGAACTGAATCCTGTTAAACATAAACCTGCAGAGATTTCTTTACACGATAAAACCGGCGAAACAGATAAAGATGAGCAGTTTTTAACGAATAAACGGAAACGTGAAAAACGAGCGAAAAAGGAAGATACGGCACTGCCGGAAACATACAAAGATACGGACAGCGATCTTCTCGGGCAGATCATAAGCTCAATAAAAAAGGAACGTTTAACGCTTGTATCGGCTCTGGAAAAGGCGGATTCCGTAAGAAGTAAAGAGAATAGGATCATCTTAAGTTATGACATTAAAAACAGGTTTTCGGGAGAAATGGTCCTTAAAGACAGGGAATTTATAACCGGTAAATTAAAGGAACGTATAGACAAACAGTACAGCATAGAAGTCCTTTTTAACAAAGAAAGTGCGGAAAAAAAAGCTCTTAACGACGAACGTGTACAGATGCTTCAGAGAATATTCAGAGGTGAAATTGTAAAGGGAGAATAAATAGTATGAGTATGAATCCATTTGATTTATTAAAGCAGTTTCAGGATATGCAGGGTAAAATGGGCGAAATACAGGAAAAGATGAAAACCATTACTGTCGAAGGAACATCCGGCGGTGATATGGTCAGAATAATGATAAACGGGCAGATGGAGGTTCTTTCGGTGCAGATATCTAAAGAAGCTGTGGATCCCGATGATATCCGGATGCTCGAAGATCTTGTTCTTGCGGCTTTTACGGACGCTATGCATAAGATTAAAGAAAAACTTCGCGAAGAAATGTCGTCGCTTACAGGCGGAATAGACCTTCCGCCCGGTTTACTGGGAATGTAATCTGCCGGTGCATATAGTATGAATGTTCTTGATATTCTTATAGAAAATCTCTCGAAACTTCCGGGGATCGGAAGAAAGAGTGCATCACGTATAGCATATTACATTCTAAAAACGGACCGCAGTTTTGCAGATGTACTTGCGGATAATTTAAAAGACGTAAAGAATAAAATCAGAACCTGCAGTATATGCGGAAACTACACCGAGACAGACCCGTGTAACATATGCACGGATCAGGGAAGAGACAGGCATTCGATCTGTGTTGTAGAAACACCGAAAGACATTCTGACAATAGAGGCAACAAACGAGTACCACGGCCTGTACCACGTCCTTTCCGGAGCTCTTTCACCCATAGACGGAATAGGACCGAAAGACCTTAAGATAAAGGAGCTTATAAGACGAGTTTCCGAACATGATATAAAGGAAATAATTATTGCAACCAATCCGACGATAGAGGGAGAAACAACAGCCCAGTATATAGCTGAAATACTAAAAAATCTTAAAGGTTCCGGCATCATATTAACGCGCCTTGCCCTCGGCATACCTGTCGGAGGTGATCTTGAGTACACGGACAGACTTACTCTTGCCAGGGCGATTCAGGGCAGAAACAGGCTGTAAAGAATTATCACCTATCGCGGTTGTATAATTTCCGCATAAGCAGGCTAAAATTATTACGAAAAAAGTATGTTTAAATCTAAAGCTTATCTATGAGTATCGAGCATTTGCCGGATGGTATGGGAAGTGTTTTCTTTTTCGAATCCAGAATATTGATGGTAAGGTAGTAGAGTTTCTCGGATTTAAGTCTTATCTCCCAGCCCCGTCCGCTTTTATTGCTCAGGATTGTAATCATATTTCTTTTTAATCCGAGATTTTCGATTCCCATAATCTCGAGTGTCGGTATTGTCCAGTCTACGGTTTTCCTTGGAAGCGAAATATAGAACCCGAGAATATTTTCTATTGTAAGAGTAATCGTAGATACGGCAGCATAGGGTAAAAACATGGAACGCGGGAAATTCTTATTATTACTCCACTTCGCAGGGCCCTCATGCTGGGGAGCATAAGCCTCCCAGAGTGAACCCTGATAATTTCCTTCCGGATGGAGTCCGTCCAGAACCGAATACAGGTGCCGGAGTGCAAACTCCCTGGAAAGGTCGAACTTTCTGTACTTCTCCAGACCTTTCATAATCATATAGTTAAAAGGAGGAAATACGGATCCATGGAAGCCTTCGCCGAATCTATCATATTTCGGATCATCCGCAGACAGGCTCGGAATAGGGTTTTCCAGGGCAAATTCTTCGGGATTAATTAAATGTTCTATCAATCCTTCGGATCTGTCCTCGTTTGGAATTTCCGCAAGTAATGTCCAGAAGGAAGCAATTGTTTTTACTTTTATCTGTTTCTCATCACCATTTAAATCATAGTAGAACCTGCTCTCTTTGTCCCACATCTTCGAATTGATACGCGTCTTTATGGAGAAAAACGCACGCTTATACCTGTAGCTGATCTCTTTATCATTTAGAATTTCACCCAATGCGGACATGTACAATGCATTTATCGCCTGCTGTGCATTAAAATCCACAGGATAAACCATATCTCCACGGGGAGAATTGATCATCATCGTAGCAGACAGCGGCACGGAGTACAATCCGTTCTCTTTTCTAAAAGTCTTTTCTACCCATGTAAAATATCTCTCAAGAGCAGGCATAATTTCACGCACCCGCTTTTTAAGCCCGAGTTTATGGTAGATATTATACTCCGCCCAGGAAAACAGCGGGGGTAGTACTCCCTCCGGATTGCTCTCTGTAAAAACAGGTTTCCCGTCTTCCTCGCTGTATTCCCCCCTTATTGCTCCGCCTTCCTCCTGTTTGGAATAAAAGTTATCGAGAAGCGAAACTACCGGATAGTTCCTGTTACTGTAAACCAGTGAAAAGGTGGAAAAACATGCTTCGAATTGATTAATTCTACCGCTGCCGGGATAGTTTAAATATCTGGATTCAAAACCATTCTTATCATTTCCCTTCTGCCAGAAATCATCGAACCATCGCCATGTGCCGTCATACATATCAATAAGGTCCTGATCATAAAAATGAACCTTAGGAAATTCTTTTTTTGCCACAATTTCTCCTTATGCACATGCACTATTGTACCATTCAAAAATCAGGAGTCAATTTATTTTTTTTTCGGATTTTTTATACCATTATCAATTTAACTCAGTTCATATTTTAAGTATTCTATCATACCGAATTTTAAAAATATAAGTACGGATTTCATCGTAAGTCAAGCTTTTTCTTTTTTTAAGTTTTTATTTAAAGTCTTGACACATAAAGAACTCCCGTGTTTAATGTCATGCACATGGAAAAAGAAGAACTCTATACAACAGCATACATGGCAAGGCTTAAACTTTCGGAAACAGAATCCGAAGATTTAGAAAAAGCCGTATCCCGGATGCTTAAGTACTTTGAAAAAATGATGGAAGTAGATGTCGCAAATTCAGAGCCGACAACACATGCTCTTCTTAAGGATAACAGGCTCAGAAAAGATGAAATAGCTGCCGGAAAACAAACTTCAGATAAAATACTAAAAAATGCCCCCGAACTCGAAGACCGTTTTATTGTTACTCCCAATGTACTTTAAAAATAATCAGTAAAGGAACTTTATCATGCCCGAGTGGGATAAAATACTATCTAATCCTGAAGTATTTAAAAAGTGGAAGGAAGCCGCAGTATCGATAGATAAAAATATAAAGTGTTTTCTCGAATTTGATCCTGAAAAAGGTATTAATCTGTCTAACAGGGAAGCTGCCGCAGAGGGAGCAGAAACGAAACCGGAAGATAAGACACTTTCGGGAATCCCTTTTGCAGTAAAGGATAATATTGCCGTAGAATCATTTAAGCTGACCTGCGGTTCAAAGATTCTCTCCAATTTCGTTTCTCCTTATACAGCAACCGCCGTAACGAAACTTCAGAAAAACGGAGCTGTAGTAGTGGGGAAAACCAATTTGGATGAATTCGGCATGGGTTCGTCGACGGAAAACTCGGCTTTTACACAAACGCATAACCCGTGGGACTTAAAACGTGTTCCCGGGGGGTCCAGCGGCGGTTCCGCTGCAGCGGTAGCAGCGGGGCTTGTTCCCTTTGCACTGGGAAGTGATACGGGAGGTTCGATACGCCAGCCCGCATCGTTCTGCGGGGTTTACGGCTTAAAACCTACATACGGATCTGTTTCCAGGTTCGGACTCGTGGCCTATGCGTCTTCTTTAGAGGTTATAGGTGTAATAGCCAAAACCGTTTCCATGCTGAAAAACGTGTTTAAAGTAATGCACGGCGAGGATCCGTATGATCATTCCTCACTTCCGGCAGAAGAAAAAACATTTAACGGCAAAATTACCAAAATAGGTTTCCCAAAGGAATTAAAAAGCATCGAGCTTTATCCCTCTGTTCGGAAAACCCTGGATTCCACAATAAAAAATTACAAGCAGATGGGATATGACATATCGGAGATAAGCCTTCCCACCCTGGAATATGTCGTTTCCGCTTACTATGTTATAGCCACCGCAGAAGCAAGCGCCAATCTTGCCAGGTTTGACGGCATACGGTACGGAGAAAGGGATTTCTCAGCAGAAAATCCGGAAGAGTTAATGCTGTCTTCGAGAAACAGGGGCTTCGGAAAAGAGGTAAAATTAAGAATTCTTCTGGGAACATACGTTCTGCGGTCGGGCTTTCAGGAACAGTACTACCTGCGTGCACAGAAGATAAGAACTGCCATAAGAAAGGATTTACAAAGAGCATTCGGAACTGTAGATGCCGTTCTTCTGCCCGTTTACCCCCGGCCTGCATTTAAACCGGGCGGTAAGGAGATGGATCCTTTTTCGCAGAAACTGGCGGATATTTTTACATCCACCGCGAATCTTGCCGGAATACCGGCAGTTTCTTTCCCGGCAGCCGTAGAAGAGGGCCTGCCTGTCGGAATGCAGCTCCTTGCCCCGGCTTTTGCAGAAAAGCTGCTCTTTTCCATGTGCGGGGATTACGAAAAGGTCTTCCCTTCTCCTTCCCCTGCTGAAAATTATCTTAACCGGAGTATATAGTATGTTTCAATCATTCGTGGGTTTGGAAATTCATATACATCTTTTAACAAAAACAAAAGTTTTCTGCGGATGTAAAGCGGAATTCGGGGATGAACCCAATACAAACATCTGCCCGGTATGCATGGGATACCCCGGAGTATTACCCGCTTTAAATGAAAAAGCAATAGAGATGGCATACCTCGTTGCTTACGCCTTAAATTGTGAACTTAATCCTATGGCTGTTTTTGAAAGAAAAAACTACTTTTATCCTGATCTGCCTAAAAACTATCAGATTTCACAGTTCCGCTCACCTGTTGGAACAGACGGGTTTATAGACCTAAAATACCGGAATATTAAAAAAAGAGTAAGAATAAGAGAGGTCCACCTCGAAGAAGACGCGGGAAAGATGATACATGCGGGAGATATATCTCTTCTCGACTTTAACCGTACAGGCGTACCGCTTCTCGAAATTGTTACAATGCCGGACCTGGAAGTGGGAGAAGAAGCGGAATTATTTCTGCAGAATTTCCGCAGAATGGTTCGTTATCTTGGTGTATGTGACGGAAACATGGAAGAGGGTTCCTTAAGATGCGATGCAAATATTTCGGTTAACTTAAGGGGAAAGGGACTTGGAAAAAAAGTCGAGATAAAAAACTTAAATTCCTTTAAATTCGTTCGAAAGGCTCTTAACTATGAAATCGAGCGCCAGACAGAAATAATAGAAAGAAGCGGTTCCATTACTCAGGAAACGAGGCTCTGGAACGAAAACAGGGATGTTACGGAAAGCATGCGGATAAAGGAGAGCGAAAACGATTACAGATACTTTCCTGACCCCGACCTGCCCCCGTTCCGGCC
>QILZ01000372.1 GCA_003233545.1 Spirochaetales bacterium | reverse complement strand
CATTTACCGAAGAGAAAATCGATGCTGTTCCCGATTTCGAAATAGGTGAATCATTGGAGGATGAAATTCTAAATGATGTGCTCCCCGATGAGAATAACTTTAAAGGCGGGATCGGTGAAGCTGCAGCCGAAGAATCCAGTCTTACGGGTGAAACGTATCCGATCGGAGCTGAAGACAGAAGAAAAGAGCATCTTGAGAAAAGCCGTAAGAATCCGGCTTTTCTTCTGCTTTTTATTGTAACAGGGTTTCTTATAATAGCAGTGGCTGCATATTTTATCTACAGGAGCCTCGAGGCCGGTCCTGCTGTTCCGCCTCTCGCAGCAGGTAAAGTAGAATCATCCGCGGTTAAGAGCAGCGCGGAAGTTAAGCCCGAGGCTGGTAAGGCTGCATCCGGTGTTTCCGGTCAGGCAAAATCTTCGAAGCGGAAGATGACAGCGGAAAAAAAAACAGGAGCGAAAAGCAGTTCGAAAGTAAAGTCTTCTGCTGAAACATCTGTTTCGGCAAATGATGTTTGGTATGTAATTAAACGGGGCGATACATTATGGGATATTTCAGCGACTTATTACAGAAATCCTTGGCTGTATCCTAAAATCGCCAGGGCAAATCGCCAGGGCAAATAGTATAAAAAATCCGGATTTGATCTTTGCTGGAACAAAAATCGTTATTCCGTCGAATTAAAGTATATTTCCTCTTTGTAGCTTTCTTCCTTTCATTTACAGGTTGCAGCTCCGCAAGAGTGTGGGATATACCCCTGCCTGATTTTCGACAGAAAATAGAAAATAGTAATTTCAATTTTTTACTGCATATCGACTATAGTAAATTTAAAATGGAAGAAATACAGAAGCTCGGGCCGGAAGCTCCTTACTATTTTTACTATATCTTCAAAAATCTAAAGATGAATGATAAAGCCTTTTTGATGCTTAAAATTGCATGGCAGAAGAGTCCTGCTTTATGGAAGGAAAAAGCAGGAGTATTGCTCGTAAAGGAGCTCATTAAAAGGGATAGGTATTCCGAAGCATTATCCGTTGCAGAGAGATACTTAAAGAGGTATAAGAATTCCGGTAGTGTCCGTACTGTTATGCGGCTGCGGCTGGAAGCTTTGTACTGGCAGAGAAAGGATGTTGAAGTCCTTAAACGCTTAAGAACAGAAGAGGGTCGGCTTAAGGTAGAGGATAGCCCGGAATTAAAGCTCTTTAAAGCTGTGGTGTCGTGCAGGCAGAATATCGCCGGCTGGCCGGATTTGTTTCGTGATCTTTTTTTTAATGAAAAGGCATCTTTTATTCATAGCAGGGCATATGCATTTTTGAAACTGGAGAAGAAAAGAATCGATTCTTTTATGCCGTGGGAGATAAAGCTTTTCCATGCAAAGGATCTGTTGGCAAGAGGAGAACGAAAGGAAGCGATAAAACTTTACGAAGAAGCTTTTAAAGCCGGTTATAAAACAATTTTTAAAAAAACTTCCGAAACCTTAAAGGAATATGCATTTGCCTGTCTATCTGCCGGTTTATACAGAGAGGGAGCCGGTTATCTCATCAGGCTTGCCGGAAAGTTACACGGCAGGGTAAATCTGGATGCACTCGAGATGGCAGGGCGGTTGTACAGAAAGGCCGGTATTACGGCTGAGGCGAAAATTCTTTTCGGCAGAGTTATCGACCTTACGATGGATGATTCGCAGAGGGACAGGGTGCTCTGGTTTACCATTGCAACAGATGAAAAACGCTCATACAATAAAGCGTTTCGGGCAATAATTGCTACCTATGCCTTATGGAGTAATCCTGATTATTTTTCCGATATACTCGGGAGTGTTGTTTCCTCACTTGTCTATGATAAAGACTGGAAAAAGCTGTATACTTTATGCAGGATTACGGGAAAAAACGGACCTGGGTATATCCATGACCGTGTTGTTTATATACTGAACAGAGCTGTATCTCTGGGGCTATTTCTATTGCCTGATAACATGGCAGAGAGTGAGTGCCTTTCGCACGAACCGGATACAGTTAATTATTATTATCTGCTTAATTCCTATATGAAAGGCAAACGGAAAAGGGTTTTCGATGATAAGCCGAAAAATGGAGCCGGAAAGTATACTTCGAATAAGAAAAGTGCCGATTTTACCTTTATAAAGGGTTTTATAACTTACGGAATGTTCATAGATGCGTACAGAAGAGCAAAGAACGACGGTGACGGCCTTAAGGGACGGGAACTTTTCGAGATTGCCGGTGATCTGATGAGGAGAGGTTTCTACCGCCGGTCGTTGAATTTGATGAGGATATATCTAAGCAGACAGAATGGGACACCGGAAAAAGATGAATTGCAGTTGTACTATCCGGAGATTTTTACGGACAGTATAGAGAAATATTCAGCCAGAGAAAATATTCCCGATTTTATTCTATACGCAGTCATCAGGGAAGAGAGCCATTTCGATAAAGATATCGTATCGAGAGCCGGTGCTGTCGGTCTTATGCAGCTCCTTCCTGTTACCGCTAAAGATACAGCGAGAAAACTAAAACTGAAAGATATAGATCTAAAGGATCCCGTTACTAATCTTAATCTCGGGACGAAGCATCTCGGCAGTTTGTACAGGCGGCTTAACAGTGTGCCGAAAGCTATTCTTTCATATAATGCGGGTTTGCAGCGGCTGCGAAGCTGGGAAAGGGATTTAAAGACTCTGCCCGATGACCTTTTTATCGAAGCTGTTCCGTATAAGGAAACCAGGGACTACTTTAAAAAAATCCTTATTTCCTCTATATTCTATGCCCGTCTGTATGATAGATTAACTGCCGTTCAGGCAATACATAGTTTTTTCCCGGAGAGGTGATCATGAGTTTTATCGATTCAATTATATTAGGTGTTATCCAGGGTGTCACGGAGTTTCTCCCGGTATCGAGTTCCGGCCATCTATCTGTACTAAAGTTTCTTCTCGGATTAAAGGATGTTCCCGTTCTGTTTGATATTTTACTGCATATATCAACATTGCTCGTTATGATTCTTGTATTCCGGAAGAGAATTGCAGGAATAATTGTATCGTTGTGGAGGCTGGTAAAGGGACAAAAGAGTGAGGATGACAGGGAGAATCTCTGGTTATTCTTTCTGATAATTTTTGCAACGATAATTACCGGTATTGTAGGGCTTGGATTTTCCGGACTGGAAGCAAAGATTTCGACCAACCCTGCAATAATAGGGATACTCTTTATAGTTACAGGTATAATACTTCTGCTTACCCTGTTTTTTAAAGGGGATAAAGGATACAGGCAGATGTCTGTTTGGGATGCCATGGTGATCGGCTTGTTTCAGGGCATAGGTGTTCTACCCGGAATATCACGTTCCGGTATTACTATTACAGCTTCCCTCGGCATGAAGGTGGATAGAAAGTATTCCGGAGAGTTCTCATTCTTAATTGCAATTCCCGCTATACTTGGGGCTTTTCTGCTTAAGTCCGGAGAAGCAAAAGTACTCTTAAGTACTGTCTCCCTGCCTGTTATGATTACGGGATTTGTAACAACATTTCTTGTAGGTCTGGTATCACTTATAATCCTTTTAAAAATAATAAAGAGCGGAAAATTGTATTTTTTCAGTTTCTATTTGATTCCTCTCGGTATTGCCACTTTGCTGAAAGCGGTTATTTTCCGATAAACTTAATTAGGGGGAATCTTTGCAGAAAAAAAACTCCGGTGCTGTGGAAATGTTCGTGCTGTTTTTAACACTTACGGCTATTTTTTTGTTTTTTTCCATACTTTTCCAGTTTATGCGGGTGGAAACTACACCTGTTGCAGAGATAGTTTCCTTTCTCTCCGTACCGGGTGCTTTTCTGTATTCCACTTTTCTATGGGCAGGTTTTTTTATTCCTGTTTTTCTCTTTTTATGCGCTTTTTTCCTTGCATCGCCGCAGTACGATAAGAATATTTTAATTGTTCTTGCATCTTCGATTGTGCCTTTTTTAACGGTAAGCATTCTCCTTAAAATCCTGGATGTAAACGGGAAATACTCCTCGGTATTAACGGAAAATATGGCTAAAACCGCAGGAAGGGGTTCTTTGGTTATTATTCTGATTCTCATCCTGCTTATAGAATTGGTTCTTATATACAGGCTATACATTGTTTTGCTTTACGAAAGGAAATATTCTCATGGCGATAAGCTGCTCCTTTCCGATAAACGTAAAGCTGCGGATACGGATTCCGGGGAATTCGAAACGGAATGGGAGAAAGAAGAGAGCAGTACAGGCAGCGTACTTGTTTCCGATAGAACCGTACCGTCTGCGGATGCTCCCGCCCTGGTCGAAGCCGGAATCGTAACCGGGACTATAGGCAGTACCGGAATCGAACCTGAAACTCCCGTCGAAACTGAAATCGAAACCGGCATTAATGAAGAATCCGATGATGCGGATATTCCGTTTACAGAGAAAGTTCCGATAGATTTGTATAGTATTCCCGTGCAGGGTATCCTAAAGGATTACCCTGACGGCCGGTACTGGGAAATAGATGAGGAGACCAGGAATTCCGCTGATATTCTTATGAAAACCCTGGAAGAGTTTAAGATCAAGGCAGAAGTTACGGGAATCCGAAAGGGCCCTGTTATCACAATGTTCGAAATATTACCTGCACACGGAGTTAAAATATCAAAAATTGTGAATCTTGCCGATAATATTGCACTGCGTCTTGCCGCTTTGCGTGTAAGAATAGTTGCGCCTATACCTGGAAAACATGCTGTTGGAATAGAAGTACCGAACAGGAAACGTAATATAGTCTCTTTTAAAGAACTTATCACACTGCCTATCTTTAAGAACAGCAAGTATGAGATACCGATAGTGCTCGGAAAGGATATTGCGGGCGAAGCCCAGGTAATAGATCTCGTCCAGACTCCTCATCTGCTAATAGCCGGAGCTACAGGTTCGGGTAAATCAGTATGTGTAAATTCCATTATCAATTCGATACTGTATCAGAAACCTCCGCATAAAGTCAGGCTTATGCTGATCGATCCGAAGATCGTGGAATTAAAGTTCTATAATGATATTCCTCACCTGTTAACACCGGTAATTACCAGCCCTAAAAGGGCATATCAGGCACTTCAGTACTGTATAGATGAGATGGAGCGGAGGTATACCTTACTCGATTCACTCGGGGTCAGGGATATACGGTCGTACAACAGGAGGGTAGAGGAACAGAAGCTTGCAGCGGAAAAGCTCCCCTACCTTGTAATCGTGGTCGATGAGTTTGCCGATCTTATGGCCACTTCGGGAAAAGAAATCGAATCCACACTTGCAAGGTTAGCTGCAATGTCGCGTGCAGTGGGACTTCACCTGGTTCTTGCGACACAGCGTCCGTCGATAGATGTAATTACGGGGCTGATAAAGGCAAATATACCTTCCAGGATAGCTTTTATGGTTGCAAGTAAGTTTGATTCGAGGATAATAATAGATTCTGTCGGTGCGGAAAAACTTTTAGGCAAGGGTGATATGCTGTTTTCCGCTGCGTGGGATCCTGTTCCCATAAGAATACAGGGAGCGTTCCTGTCAGAGGATGAAGTAGATGCGGTTACGGAACATTTAAGAAGCCTCGGGAAACCCGATTATATCGATGATGAAATATTTTTTGAAGAAGAAGAGGAGGAGCAGTACATTACGGAGCAGGAAGACCCTCTTATGGAAAGGGCCCTGGAAATAGTTTTTACTGCCGGTAAAGCATCCGCATCTTTTCTTCAGAGAAGACTAAAAATAGGTTACAACAGGGCTGCCCGGCTGGTAGAGGAGATGGAACGGAGGGGAATTGTCGGTCCGCAGAACGGAAGCAAGCCGCGGGAGATTATCAGGGCGCCATAAACCGTGCTTTAGATTCTGCTATAAGTACATCATCGCTGTTAAAAATCCGGGCGGATGTATCTATAATTTTCGATCTCTGTTTATCTACTTTTGCATGTACATGAATAATGTCACCTACCTTAGCAGGTTTGTGATAACGCACCGTTATCTCTGCAGTAACTGCGGATTTGCCGAGGCTTACGCATGCATGGGCCATTGTCTCGTCTAAAAGCATGGCAAGGTAGCCGCCGTGTACTACATTTTTCCAGCCCGTATAGTAGCCGGGTATCCTTGTTTCCGTAAATGCGGAACCCTCTTCAGGGTAGGTAAACTTAAGGTGCAGACCCCTTTTGTTTTTATCCCCGCAGCAGTAACAGTAATGATCGTTTTCCGGTAATTTTTCCATAAGTTACATTTAAAAAAATGGGCCCACAGGGACTTGAACCCCGGACCAACGGATTATGAGTCCGCCGCTCTAACCAACTGAGCTATGGGCCCTTTTAAGATACTGTATTATTGTATGTTACAAGATACAAATAATTTCGTAAGTGTCAAGCCCTTAAAAACCGTATTTCGGTATTAAATTTTTTCCTCGAGTTCTTTTATCTTATCACGAAGTCTCGCTGCTTCTTCGTAGTTTTCTTCCGCAACGGCAATATCGAGCATATTCTTAAGGTTTGATAATTCCGATTCGGTTTGCACACTCCTCGAAATAGGCTTTTGATTAACAACATCAACGGAAATACCGGCTTCATCTACGACGCCTTCATCTATGTATATGGGGCATTTAACCCGAACGGCAATCGATATGCAGTCGGATGGTCTGGAATCGATACTGATCTCATCATCTTCTCTTTGAAGAACAAGCCTTCCGTAAAATGTTCCTTCTTTAAGTTCGGTTATCTCTATCCTGTTTATTGTGGTCTGCAGTTTTTTTGCAACTGTTATAAGCAGGTCATGGGTTAAAGGCCGGGGCATCTGTACGTTTCCGAGCCCTATAAGTATGGATTGAGCTTCCGCAGGGCCTATAAAGATCGGAACAGCCATATCGGAACCTACAGGCCGGATAAGAACCGCATTTCCCTGTTCGGCTTTTGCAACTGTCCATACTTCCGCAGGTACGAGCATCTGCTTTTTATAACCCCTTTGATTCTAAGTACTTCTCTATGGCTTTGTCATCGATATAGCCTAAGGCAATAGCAACCTCCCCGAAGAGCCTGTCATCACCCTGTTTCTGTAGTTTTAATATCTCTTCCACCTGCTCTTTCGAGATTGCTCCTATACGTATTAACCCCTCGCCTATTTTTTCCTGAGTATTACCTGCCATATCTATATAATAGATAAAAACATGATAGAAATCAACAATTATGTTCTGTCATTTTTTGCATAGAGTGGTGTAGGAGCAGTATTCGCATTTATCTCTGTCCGAAACTGTGTAAAAAGGTAATTCCTGCGACATAATATCGGTAAGAACGGTTTTTATCCCTCTTACAAAGGTCTCCATAAGACTACGTCTTTTATCTTCCGCATAATCTTTAAAAACCGGTACTCTTTGTTTATCTTTCCTTAATTCCTGAAGGAATATGTATTCTCCGTCGATCGTATCGGCAGGCAGACCGGCAGTTTCGGAAAACATGATTATGTAGAGATACATCTGCAGAGCCGGATAAGCCGATAAAAAAGAATCGTACAGTTCTTGCGTATTGGCGGGATTTTTCCTTCCGGACCCGGTTCTATTATTAAGAAGGTGTTTAAAATTATCCACGTACTGTTCTTTACGGTAAACGGAAAAAGATGAACCTGTTTTATAATCTATGATCCTGTATGTATTGTCGATTCTGTCCACTCTGTCTGCTCTTCCGTGAAGTCGAAAGTTACTGCCTTTCACATTAAGAGATGATTCCAGGTTATGCTCGAGATATTTAACGGTTACTTCATTCTCTGCAATATGCAGAAATTCATCCGGGATAAACCTTTCGAGCTGCCTCGTTATCCCCCAGATCCTGAGTTTCATGATTCCGCTTTCCGGATTAAATCCATTCTCTTTAAAATGTTTCTTTATACTGCCGATAAGAAAATGACCGGTGATTTCATCAGTGGAATAACCGCCTTTGTTCCGGGCCAGAAATGTATCTTTTAAGACGTTATGAATAATAAGACCCTGAGTTGCAGCATCGAGTTCCGGTTTTAATTCTTCCTTTTCTTTTAGATTTAAGATTTTATCGTAATAAAACATCATCGGGCATTTTAAGTATTTTTCTATCGAAGATGGTGAATACTTAAGAGATTCGCATACGGCAAGTATGTCTTTATTCTTTTCAATGGGCCGGTTCTCCGGCCGGTCTATCGAAAAGGGTGTGTTGATTGTTTTGATATCGTATGGTTTTCCGCTCTCCTCTTCGATTTTATACAGTATGTATTCTATATACCTGCTTCTGGATATGCTTTTCCCCTCCTTTGCTTTCGGATAGAAGAGATGGACCGAATGTGCACCTGCGAGAAGAGAAAAGAAATTGTGGGCGAATAATTTTTCCCATTCCACGTAATTCCTCAGCCCGAATATTCGTTTAATATCATGTGGAAGGATAGGATCATATTTTCTGCTTTCCGGAAGTATCCCTTCTACCGTATCGAAAATAAATACCTCGTCGAATTGCAGTCCCCTTGTTTCCAGCATACCGAGTATCTGAATTCCCTCGAGGGGAGAACCCTGAAAGGGGACTTTTTGCTGAGAAAAGTAGTAGCGTATAAAATCAGCTGTTGAATTTATATCAGTTTCGGACTCGAGGTTGATATTGCCGGCTGTTCTGTATATTTCCTCTAAAGTTTCAAATGCGAAAACAAGATATTCATTCAGAAACAGGTATTTTTTACTGATGAGATAAATTTTATCGATTGCCTTAAAGAGAAAATCGATTATCTCTTTAAAGCCCGGGCTGCCGGAAAGAATAAATGCTGCGTGTATGTCTTCCATGAATAAGAAAAGTTCCTGCTGTTCGTTTCCGGGTAATAACTCTGTTTCTTTTTTAAGTCCGTTTTTAATTTCTTCTGCCGTGATTTTAATAAGATTGTTTTTAAGGATATGGTTTTCTATAAGATGTATTGCATTTTTAAGCAGTCCCGACTCCGTAGTGTCGAGAAGTTTTATATACGGATGTCTTACTATGTTCAAATAATCCTGCGCGTTAATGAAACTACCTTTTCTGTTTTCTGCCAGTATGAGTATGTTATCGATGAGCTGGTAAAGAGCGGTTCTTCTAAACGGATATTGGAGTGAGATATTAAACGGGATGTTCTCTGTTCTGGAAACTATGCCGTGGATCAAGGGTATAAGGGTGGAAGCATCGGGCAGAATCAGGGCGGTTTTTTTTTGTTCATCAGTGTTTTTATTATTCAGATTCTTAAGAAAAAGCCCGGCTGCTTCGGCTATTTCCGTTTCGGTATCGGCTAATTCATGTATTTCAACCTTATTAAGAAATTTATTCCATATCTCGTTATCCGAACCGGGAACAGGAAACGAAAGGTCTAAATCTTTGAGTATCCGTTTATGCAGGTGGAATGGCGTGGTTTCCCGGTAGATTGCTGCCGTATCGGTATGCAGTAAAAGGACAGCTTTAAATCTTTTAAAAATATCCTTGAAAAGGGTTTTTTCACAGTAGTTAAGAGAGTGAAATCCGAGAAAATAGTAGGAATTATCATCGAGCGGTATTTTACCACTCACCGCCAGGGCTGCAACGAGCCTGTATGCCGTACCTCGTGTATATTGCTTCTTAGAGTTAAGCGTCTTAAGAAATTTATCCGTGATTTCAGGCAGTATCCTGATTAATGTCTGGTAATCCTTGTTATAATTTCCAAGTGCAACAAATTCCTTATACTGCCCTAAAGAGGGGGCGATATCTTTACTCTCCGTTAATAAGCTTTCCACGGCGGATAGAATCTTCAGAATCCAGGGGAATGCCTGAATAAATCCCGTATCGGTTTTAATA
>QILZ01000237.1 GCA_003233545.1 Spirochaetales bacterium | reverse complement strand
TATGCCCTGGTACCATTAATATGAACAGCAGAATATAAAGGAGGCACCTGTTTCATTACGCCTGTAAATTTCTTCGTTAAATTCATTACAGTTTCGTAATCGGGTATTTCGCTTGTTTTTACTATTTTTCCTTCCGGATCCAGTGTATCGGTCTCCTGCCCGAAAACAATAACCGCCCTGTACTTTTTATCAAGTTCCGTAAAAAACGGTGCCAGCCTTGTATACTTTCCGAGAAGAATAATCAGCAGACCTTCTGCAAATTTATCCAGTGTTCCCGTGTGACCAGCCTTTTTTATTCCAAGTCTTTTCCTTATGGTGTTGACAGCCTGGAAAGAAGTGATTCCGGAAGGTTTGTTTAAAAGTACAAATCCCGAGATATCTTCCGTCAAGTAAGAGTTTCCTTCATCTTCTGAATCAGATTAAAACCTTTTTCTATGGATTCGTCCAGAATAAAATGCAGTTGAGGAATAGTTTTTAACCTGATACGCCTGCCTAACAGACCCCTTATAAATCCGGAAGCATGATTAAGTGTGTCCACTATGGTGACAAAGGTCTCCTTCTCTCCATAATATGAAACATAAACTTTTGCAAATCCCAGATCTTTCGAAACTTTTATTTCCGTGATACTGAGCAGCTTGCTAATCCTCGGATCTTTAAGATCTTCTTTTAAAATAATATTGCTTATCTCTTCCAAAAGCAGACTCTCGACTTTTCTTATTCTAACTTCTGACATTTCCTCCGCTTCCTACAAGTTTCTTTGCAATCTCTTTAATTTCAAATACCTCGATAATATCCCCGACTTTAATATCATGGAAATTTTCTATTCCGAGACCGCACTCATAACCGGCTTCGACCTCTTTAGTATCTTCCTTGAACCTCTTTAAAGATGATATCTTCCCGTTATATATCTCTATTCCATCCCGTACAAGATGCGCATTAAGACCGCGTCTTATCTTTCCCGTTGTAACGTAACAACCGGCTATCGTGCCGATTTTAGGAATCTTAAATACATTACGTACTTCGGCCGAACCCAGAGTTTCTTCCTTTAGATCAGGAGCGAGCATACCTTCCATTGCCGATTTGATGTCTTCGACCGCTTCATATATGATATTATATTTTTTTATTTCGATCTTCTCTCTTTCCGCAAGCGCCTGTGCACTTGCAGCCGGTCTTACATGAAAACCTATTACAATAGCATTAGATGCGGATGCAAGCATAATATCGCCTTCATTAATTGCACCTGCCGATGCATGAATTACTGTCAGTTTTACTTCCTTCGTGCTCAACTTTTCCAGAGCGGTCTGAAGTGCTTCCACGGATCCGTGTACATCGCCTTTAATGACAACCTTTAATTCCTGCACTTCTCCTTCTTTTATCTGATCGTACAGGTTATCCAGGGTTATTTTTGTAACGTTACCGGCTTCTTCTATCTTTTTAAGCTCCTGCCGTTTTTCACCTACCAGACGGGCTTCTTTCTCCGTACTTGTTACCTGGAAAGGATCGCCTGCAGCGGGAATCCCTGCAAAACCAAGTATTTCCACAGGCATCGAAGGTGTAGCTTCTTTTATTTTTTCTCCCCTGTCATTGAACATTGCCCGGACTTTACCGGGATAGACACCTGCAACAAAATAGTCACCGACTCTTAAGGTACCACGTTCGATTATAACCGTGGAAACTATTCCTCTTCCGAAATCAACCTTCGATTCCAGAACTTTACCTTCCGCATTACAATCGTAATTTGCATTCAATTCGAGTATCTCAGACTGAAGCACAATATTCTCTATAAGCGTATCTATGCCGATTTTCTTTAATGCGGAAACTTCCGAATAGAGGGTTTTGCCGCCCCAATCTTCAGGAACCAGATCATAATCCGAAAGCTGCTTCTTTACCCTCTCAGGATTCGCATCCGGAAGATCTATCTTGTTGACTGCAACAAGTATCGGTACACCGGCTTCTTTTGCATGGCTTATCGCCTCTACTGTCTGAGGCATTACCCCATCGTCAGCTGCTACAACAAGTACAACAATATCGGTAATCTGAGCACCCCGTGCTCTCATTAATGTAAACGCTTCGTGCCCCGGCGTATCGAGAAACACTATTTTCCCCTTCGGATGATCGACTTTATATGCACCGATATGCTGAGTAATACCTCCGTATTCACTCTCTGCAACACTTGTTGTACGTATAGCATCGAGAAGTTTTGTTTTCCCATGATCAACGTGACCCATTACAGTTACTATAGGCGGACGCGGTTTAAGATCCTCTTCCCTGTCTTCTTCTGTTTTTATCTGTGTTTCATCGTATAAAGAAACTATATGGACCTTGCAGTTATACTCATCAGCAAGTATCGCAGCGGTATCGGAATCGATCTGCTGATTAATGGTTACCATCATTCCCATACCTATAAGTTTGGATATCAGTTCCGATGCCTTTAAATTCATCTTTCTCGCTAAATCGGAGACGGTAATTACTTCCATTATGGATATTTCTTTCGGAACAGGGCTGGTCTTTTCTATCTGTTTTTTCTTAAATTGTATGATTTTTACTTCCCGTTCCTGATATTTTCTGCGTGAATAATCGCCCTTCTTTTTTGTTTTAAAAAACTTTTTACTCGACAGTTTCTTGGCATTAGCAGCATCCGTAGAAACCGCCGGTTTTCTTTCGGGTTTAAAAGGGGGTTTCTGCTGCTTTCCCCCTGGCTGCTGTGGCGAAGCTGTAAAACGCCGTGGTTTTCTTTCAGTATTATTATAACGCGGCCCCGGCTGTCTCGGATTTACCGGTCTATTTGGAGGCCCGCTTCTTCTGACGCCTGAATGATTCTCCGGACCTGTTCCTGTTCTTGTTCCTGTTCCCGGTACCGGAGGTCTTCTATGCGCCTGATTTTCTTTCATTTTTTCCGAAGAAGTCCTGCTTACGTAAGGTCTTCCCTTAGTGAAAGTTTCCGGCTTTTTGTCTTCGAGCTTCTGTACTTTAAAAGGTGCTCTTTTAACAACGATCTTTTTCTTAACAACGACAACTCTCTTCTTTTCGGGTGCTGCAGGAGTTTCCGGAGATTCCTGAGGTTTTTCCTGTTTTCGATGTTTTATCAGCGTTACTTTCGGTTTCTGCTGTTTTCTTTCTTCTTCAGCCATATATTCCCTTACCTATTGATATTATGCGTCTTTTCCCTTACTGTTTTCTTCATCTTCAAGCTCAAAACTTAAACCGACACCACATTTCGAGCAAACTTTCATGTCCGGCGTTACCGTTGCTCCGCACTCCGGACATACATAAGACTCCTCTTCGAACTCATCTTGCCCTGTATCTATCTTTTCGTCAACGGGTTCGGCCTTTTCTTCTGCAGCTTCTTCATTTTCCTTTGCCTGCAACCCCGCGCCTTCTGTTTCTTCTGCTCCAACCTGTTCTTCTACGATTTCCACATTTTCCTGAATTATTTTCATAATCAATGCCGCATTTTCTTCCGAAATACCATCCAGCTTTACAAGTTCTTCTTTCGTAAATGTAACAAGTTTTTCTATATCTTCGATACCGTTTTTCGACAGAGCACGCACGATTCCGGATGTAATTCCCGGCAGTTCGGCTATTTTTACAATCTCTTCTTCCACATCGGTAAAAAGTGCAGAAACAGCCTCTTTTACTTTGTCAGCTATATCCATCTCTGCAAATTGGTTTTCAGTTTTAACATCGATATTCCAGTCTACCAACCTATTCGCCAGACGTACATTAAGGCCTTGTTTACCGATTGCAAGTGCAAATTGATTATCAGGAACAACAGCGAGGACCTGTTTTTTTACATCATCCAGTATCACAACCTGACTTATCTCGGCTGGTGACAGGGCATTTTTAACAAACATCCGCTGATCGGGATCGTACTTAAGAATATCGATTTTTTCACCTTCAAGTTCCCTGACAACAGCCTGTATTCTTACACCCTTTAATCCTACACAGGCACCGACGGGATCGACATCATCCCTGTTCGAATAAACTGCAATTTTTGTTCTATAACCCGGTTCCCGAACAATTTTAAAAATCTCCACGGTTTTATCGTATATTTCAGGAACTTCAAGCTCGAATATTTTACGGACAAATTCCGCATGTGTCCGGGTAAGAACTATCTGCAGCCCGGAAGGATTTTTATTAATTTCATAGATTAATGCCTTTATTCTGTCATTCGGCCTGTAAATTTCCCTGGGAGATTGAAATTTTTTAGGCAGAATTCCCTCGGTTTTCCCAAGGTCCACATAGATATTACCGTTTCTTTCCCTCTGGTAGTAACCGATAATCATTTCCCCGATTTTATCCTTGAATTCGGAATAAAGCGTATCCTTCTGTATCTCCCTTAAGGTTTGTTTTGCCTTCTGTTTAGCACTCTGGATTGCCACCCGGTCAAAATCTCTCGGATTGATTTCTATTAACAGTTCATCACCAATCTCACATTCATCGGTGAGTTCCAGAGCTTCTTTCAGAGAAATCTCCTCAACAGGATTCTCTACCGTCTCAACGATTTTTTTCTGGGCGAAAATGGTTACTTCAGTGCCGTCATCATTGAATTTCACAACAGCATTTTCGGTGCTGCCGTACTTTTTCTTATATGCCGCCAGCAGAGAAGATTCTATTGTTTTAAGTATTAATTCCTCGGATATTCCTTTATCCTGAACAAGTTGTTTTATTGCCTGTGCCATATTCGATGACATTTTTTATTTTTCAACCTCCTGATAATCGTAAAGTTTCGCCTTCCTGATTGTATCGATGTTAATATCCGTTAAATCCTTCGCTCTCTTAATCCGTACAATATTCTTATCTGCAAGAAAATCGCTAATTACACCTTTAACCGGCACGTCCTTATTCCCATAATAGATTATAACTCCCCGTCCTTTAAAGATTCTGTATTCATCTTTTCTCTTAATTACCCTGTCTGTGCCGGGTGAGGAAACTTCGACGGAAAGATTATCCGGCATACCTATCATCTCAAGCCTCGGAAGCACAATCTTCGAGACTTTCTCACAATCATGAAGGCTGACGCCATTATTATTATAAATAATGATTATAATTTTAGTCATTCCGCTGGTCCGGCCGGCTCCGGCCTCCACAATTTCAAAACCCATTTTTGTCACAATTTCTTTAATCTCCCGATTTACAAGCTCGGAAAGAAATTGATTACCCAATTTTATCATTCCCCCATAAAAAAAGAGCCGTTTAACCGACTCTCTATTGTACTCTTAAGCTGTAATTATAGTCTTATTATAAGATAACAAGAACTTATCTCTCTGTCAATCTTCATTTAGGAGTTTTATTTGTAATACCGGCATCTCTCGCTGCAGATTTCTAATCGACTGCCACTGTTACCGAAACTATATCTTTAACCCCGTTTCTTTTAAGTACACGGGAGCATTCCTCCATGGTTGCACCGGTTGTAAATATGTCATCGAACAGGACAACAAGTTCCAGTTCCTGTCCGGAAAGCATATGAGCCGGATCAGTATTCATACTGATACTGCCTTTTAAATTCTCTATTCGTTCCTTATATTCCAGACTTTTCTGCTCTCTCGTTTTTATTCTCTTCTTTAAGAGATGCTTAATTTTAATCCCATGTTTTCTTTCGAGCAGGTCTGCAATTTCTCCGATATGATCAAACCCTCTTTTTTTTAAAGATTTCCTGTCCGAAGGAACAGGAACAACCACAATACCGGCATATTTCAAATTAAGTATACCGGCGATTTTCTCTGCAAAGAATCCTGAAAGGATCTTTTTTTTTCTGAACTTATACATATAGAGAACTTCTTTAACAGCCCAATCATGATAACTATATATTGAATAGTTGCAGCTGAAAGTGAAACCTGTTGTTTTACATCTTATGCATTCTTTTACATCTTCTATAAGCGGAAGGCCGCAGCGTGTACACCGGCTTCCGCTTATGATTTTAAGTTTTCCAAGGCATGTACCGCATATGGGATAATCTTTAATATCCGTAAAACACAACTCGTTTCCGCAGATAATACAATGTTCCGGAAATAAAATGTTTACCGGATAGTTAAAATAATTCTTCAATTTGACAGCTTTCTTTTAATATAATATTATACAATATATACCTTGGGGAGGGGAATATGAATACTATTGATAAAGATATTACAGCAAAAAGTATCGGAAATCTTTCTTTAAAGGAAGCAAAGTTAAAAAGCACCGGATCCGTGTCAAAATCCAATATAGTACGGGGCAGGGATTTAAGTACGGACAGTAAAGAACCGCACATAAATATAGTCTCCGAACGCTTTGTTCTGTATAACAAACGGATAACAGATATAATACTGGCACGGGATACACTTTTAAAAGCTGAACAGATCACTGCTCCCGAACAGAATAAATCCGGTTCTCTTTCTATACTGTCTGAGATACTCGATAGTGCGCCTTTAAGGGTAAAAAAAATACTTGCAGGTTATATCGATTCGGGGAAATTCAAATCGGTCGATTCACTTAAAGAGCATTTTAATTTTAAACTGAAGAAATTGCAGACCATTATGCAGAATATCGATTCTCTTCAGGATAATCCGGTAAACAATCCGGGTTCTCTTTTAAAGGAAGTCGAACAGGAGATAAAGAGCGGTAATTTTCGGCAGTTTCATATTAATGCCGGGAATATCTTAAAATTACTGCAGTGATTAATTAACTAACCGATTTTGTTTAACTCGTTCTTTAATTCCGCAAGTATATTAAGAGCTTTAAGTGGTGTAATGTTCTCTATTGTTACTGCTTTAATAGCATTGATGATCATTTCTTCTACCGTAAAGAGATTCTGCTGTTTTTCTTCTTTTTCCGTTCCTTTTGATTTATACATCTCCGGAGTCGTTTCCAGGTAGTACTGAGCTCTCTCTATTACCATTTCCGGGATCCCTGCCAATTTTGCAACATGAATTCCATAAGAATGATCTGCAGGACCTTCTTTTAGTCTTTTTAAAAATATAATTTCTTCTCCCTTTTCCAGTACTTCCATGGACATATTAACCAGACCCTTATGACGAACACCGGTTAACTCATGGTAATGGGTTGCAAACAATACCTTGGCCTTTAACTTCGATGTAAGATATTCGACAATAGCGAGAGCGATTGCCAGACCGTCTTTAGTGCCTGTTCCGCGGCCGACCTCATCCATAATTACCAGGCTTTTACCTGTTGCGGATCTGAGTATATTGGCTGTTTCACTCATTTCGACAAGAAAAGTGGATTCTCCTCTGGCAAGATTATCAGTTGCACCTACTCTGCAGAATATTTGATCGACAACACCTATGGAAGCTTCGTCGGCCGGAACAAAGGAACCAATGTGTGCCATAAGAACAATTAAGGCAACCTGGCGGAGATATGTGGATTTACCGGCCATATTCGGGCCGGTAAGCAGTATAAAATGATTTTTCTTTGGCGACATCAGGGTACTGTTGGGAACAAATCCTCCTGAGGGAAGATTTGCTTCCACTACAGGGTGTCTGCCGTTTATGATCTTAAGTTCTCTTTCTCTCGTGATTTTCGGTCTTATATAACCCTGTACTGTTGCCGCAAAAGCCATGGACTGTAAGACATCGAGATAAGCTATTGTGTTTCCGAGTTTCAGCAATTCGGATATATGTTTCTTTACCTCTGCAAGAATGCCGAGAAATATATCCTTTTCAAGTTCGATGATTTTCTCTGATGCGGAATTAATTTTGAGTTCCTTCTCGATCAGTGCTTCCGTAGAATACCTCTCTCCATTTACAAGCGACTGCCTTCTTATAAAGTAATTCGGGACAAGCTGGGTATTGGATTTTGTTACCTCGAAGTAATACCCGATAATCCTGTTGTACCTTAGCTTGAGATTCCGTATCCCGGTTTTTACCTTTTCCTTTTTCAGATATTCATCAAGAATAGAACGGGCATCTTTCTTTACAAACTTAAGCCTGTCCAATTCCCCGCTGTATCCCTCTTTTACAAGATTACCTTCATTAATTAAAACAGGGGGATCTTCATAGATTGAAGAATCGAGAAGATTATACAAATTTTTTATTAAATCGATTTTTGCCATAAAATAACGTATGGTTTCTCTGATCTCTTCGTAATCTTTTAAGATATCAAAGCCGTTCATCAGGGCTTTCAGAGTTTCTTTTAAGGCCAGCATATCTTTTGCATTTGCCTTTTCCATGGCAATCTTGGTTGCGAGCCTTTCAAGATCGAGTATTCGTGAACAATTTTCCCTGAATGCGGATAGTACAAGCTGATTCCTGTAAAAAAACTGTACTCCGTCCATTCTTCTTTCTATTTCTACGTTATCCCTTAAGGGATTAAGAATCCACCTTCTGATCATTCTGGACCCCATGGCAGTTCTTGTATTACTTAAAGTTTCCAGTAATGTATAACGGCGGCTTCCGTCCTGAAGATTCCTTACAAGTTCGAGATTTTTCTGTGTGGATTCATCGAGAACGAGATATGAATTCTTTTTATAGACCTTAAAATCTTTTATATGGGGAAGTATTTTTTTTGCCGTATCAAAAAGATATTCCAGAATAGTTCCGGCTGATACTATTTCCGGAGAATAATCGGAAAGTCCGTAACCCTTCAGATTGGCTGCTCCGAGTTGTCTCTTAAGCCTCTCTCTGCAAATTTCCATATCGTAACTCCAGTCCGGATACCTGTTAACGATAAGGGAATCCCTTTCATAGAGAATTTTCTTTATGTCTTTGTCATTTTCGAGAAGAGATTCCTGAATGATTATCTCCCTGGGCTGTAAACGGTTAAGCTCTGCTTTTAAGAATTCTTTCTTTTCATCCCCTGTAAATGACGCGGCTGTAAATTCGGCAGTGGAGAGATCGACATAGGCAATTGCTAATTTTCCCCTGTATATTCCCACAGATACGAGGTAGTTATTGTTGTTCCGTTCAAGAAGCTGCTCATCTATAATCGTTCCCGGTGTAATTACTTCCATCACTTCACGCTTTGCTATTCCCTTTCCTGGTTCAGGCAGGCTTGTCTGTTCGCAGACAGCCACCTTTTTTCCTGCTCTTAACAGACGTGAAATATAATTCTTCGATGCATGATACGGGATTCCGCACATTGGTACACCGTTTCTTTTTGTTAAAGTGAGATCCAGTAATGCAGAGGCCTCCCGGGCGTCTTCCTGGAACATCTCGTAAAAGTCACCGAGACGGAAAAAAAGAATTGCATCCCTGTGCTTTTCTTTTATTTTTTTATACTGAATCATCATTGGAGTTGAAATTGTTGACATAATATTATT
>QILZ01000283.1 GCA_003233545.1 Spirochaetales bacterium | reverse complement strand
TAAGAACCATACCGGTAGGCATTGCTTTTTTTAAAGACCCCTACCACATTAATTTTGGTCCGCTTATGGCGGCAACATCGATTGCTACGATGCCACTGATCATTATTTACCTCTTTCTCCAGAGATTTGTTATAAAGGGTATAGCAACTACAGGTCTGAAATTTTAGGGTTTTAGAAAGTCATGTACACATGCAGGGAAATAAACCTGAAAATTATAAATAATTTGTCAATAAATCTTGACAGGAACCTAAATATATTTAATATTAGCCTTAATCAATCTATTATTACTTTAATAACAGAAATATTTTATTAAAAAGAGAGGATTGGAATGGAAAAACTTGCCGTTTTCGGCGGTAGAAAAACAAAAACTAAACCCTTCGGGTCAGGTAGCCGTATTGGTGAAGACGAAAAAAAGGAGGTATTGGAGGCACTGGACAGCGACATTCTTTTCTATGTTTTCGGAACCAAGGTAAGGCAAATGGAAAAGATGATGATATCCATGTACGGAATGAAATACTGCAGCGGATGTTCTTCCGGAACTGCAGCGGTACACATTGCCCTCGGCTCGCTGCAGCTGGCACCCGGTACCGAAGTGATAACATCTTCTGTCACTGACATGGGAACTTTAACAGGAATTCTGTATCAACTTCTTGTACCCCGCTTTGCGGACATCGACCCGGAAACTTACAACATGGATCCTGAAAGTGTGGAAAATCTAATAAACAGGAAGACCGGGGCAATTCTCGTTGTCCACCACGCAGGATTACCTGCAGAACTTGACAGTCTGATGAAAATCGCAGCGAAACACAACCTTCCGCTGATAGAAGACTGCGCACAGGCCCACTATACAAAATACAAGGGAAAGCTATGCGGAACCTTCGGAGATGTTTCCGCGTTCAGCCTGAACCATTTCAAGCTTATAACAACTGGATCAGGAGGAATGGTGATGACCGGCAGGGAAGATCTCGAGGAGAATATCAGGCTGTTCATCGATAAATGTTACTTCAGAGACGGAAGAAAGAGAAATCCTTATTTTCTTGCACCGAATTACCAGATGTCGGAACTTCAGGGTGCAGTTGCAATAGGGCAGCTGAAAAAAGTCGAGAGTATTGTTAAAAGGAGAAACAAGCTCGGGATGCGTCTTGTAAAGGGACTTTCGGAAATCAAAGGTATTATTCCGCAGAAAATTCCTGAATACAGCACACATTCTTTTTTTCTCCTTGTAGTGAGGATCGATCCGGATGTCATTAACGTTCCCGTTGCAGAGTTCTGTCGTGCACTCGAAGCCGAAGGAATCCCTTCCAAACCCAACATGATCACAGGAGGAATGCCGATTTACATGTATGATATTTTCCGAAAGAGAAGTGCTTTCCCGAAAAGTATGATTCCTTTTGTTTCCAAAGACCTTGGATCTAACCTTGATTATCAAAGGGGATTGTGCCCCAATGCGGAGGATGCCTTCGAGCATACTTTCAACTTAAACATTACTGAATTCTACACAGAGGAAGATATCGATGATATGATAAGGGCAACGGAAAAAACGGCTGATTATTACGAAAGAGAAAAAAAATGAGTTATGGATTTGGTATTTCAGGAACAGGAATGATTGCAAACTTTCATGCAGAGGCAGTAAAGTCGATGGATGGCGGCAAACTTGCAGCTTGTTACTCGAGGAACGAAGACAGGGCAAAGAATTTTGCAGAGAAATACGGCTGCAGAGGATATACTGATTTCAGGGCTTTCCTCGATGATCCTGAGATGGATATTGTGACTGTTTGTACACCGTCAGGTACACACCTCGACCAGGCTTTAAAGATTGCAGAAGCGGGGAAACATGCAGTTATCGAAAAACCGCTCGAGATAACAATTAAAGGATGCTTAAGGATAATAGAAGTTTTCGAAAGAAAGAATTTGCAGCTTGCAGGGGTCTTCCAGTCGCGATTTTTCGATGCGGCAAGGGTTCTTAAAAGTGCAATGGAAAAGGATAAATTCGGCAGACTGGTTCTTGGAGATGCATATATAAAATGGTTCAGGAGCCAGAAGTACTACGACGAGGGCGGATGGAAGGGGACTAAAGCCCTGGATGGAGGAGGTGCTTTGATGAACCAGTCGATACATGCTATCGATCTTCTCCAGTGGTACATGGGGGCTGTGGACTCCGTTCAGGCATACAAAGGGCTGCTCGGACATAAAAGAATAGAGGTGGAAGATACTGCAGTAGCTGCCCTGCTTTTTAAGAATGGTGCTATGGGGGTAATAGAGGGCTCTACAGCTGTCTATCCCGGATTCTTAAAGCGTATAGAGATATCGGGCACTAAGGGGAGCGCGGTCCTGGAAGAGGATCATTTTAATATCTGGAGCTTTAAGGACCGGACAAAAGACGATGAAGAAGTAATGATGAATTTCGGCATGTGTAATAAGACAGGAGGAGGAGCATCCGACCCATCAGCCATAGATTTTACCGGTCACAGGAGACAATTCGAAAACTTTGTAAAAGCCCTGGATGGTAAAGAAAAACTTCTTGTAGATGGAAAGGAAGCCATGAAGTCAGTGGAAATAATTCTGGCAATTTACAGAAGCGCAGAAGAGGCAAAACCGGTACGAATATGAATTTAACGCGGAACGAGATTGAAACACTTAAGTTTCTGTTGAGGAAAGAAAAAGCTACCAAGCGTGATATCGCCGATGAGACACAGCTTAGTTCGTTCGTAGTCTCTTCGATCGTCGAGATACTGGAGAAAAAAGATCTCATCGAGGCTCTCGAAGAAAGTCAGGCAAAACGCGGCCGTCCCTCTAATTTCTACCATATAAATCCTGATTCCGGGTATTTTCTCGGTATATCCGCTGATTTGGCAGCGATCAATATAATTCTGCTGGATTCAGTAAACGGGACTGTAAATGAAAAACGCTTTCCAACCGGAAAAGGGGAGGGTGATTCCAATGAGAACTTTAATCCCTTTCTGAATGATATTCTTGACTCTCTTAACAGATTTCTGCAGGAGAACCAACCTGATAAGAAGAAAATACGGGCGATAGGAATAGGTGTTCCGGGAATTATCGATTCGGACCGGGGAATATGGCTCCGGGGTCTTCGTATTCCCGGGATTAAACATATTAATATAAGGGAGCTTATAGAGGATAAATATAATATCCCCGTTGTAATAGAAGATGTGGCAAGAACCGTTACGTATTACGAGAAGAATAATGGAAAGGGAAAAGGGACAAAGAATTTCTTTCTTCTTCATCTGGGCAGGGGTGTCGGCGGCGGTCTGGTTGTAAACGGCGAGATATTTAAGGGTTGTCACGGATTTGCAGGAGAAATAGGGCATATCATAGTTGAACCGTCAGGTTATCGCTGCCATTGCGGTTATGTCGGCTGCCTTGAAACAGTCGCTTCCCTGGATGGAATTCTTCACAGACTAAACGACAAGATGCGGGAAGTTGTTGTGTCCTCGCTGCATAGAAATGATTTTCACAGAGAAGAATTTCAGAATCTCAGAGAAGTATTCGAAGCTGCCGAAAATGGAGACAAATTTACTCAATCGGTGCTTTCCGGGATCGGTTCCTTTATCGGTGATGCCTGCTCCAATGTGCTTCTGCTTTTTAATCCCCGAAAAATTATTATTACAGGACCGAATGCAATACTTGCGGATTATTTGCGGGATGCAATCTACCAGAGGGTAAGGGAAAGAGTGTTTTCGGAAATGCTGTCCGATTTCGAACTGGTTTTTTCTGATTACTTACAGATTCACGAGGCATACGGGGCTGCCCTCTTTGCAAGAGATCTGTACTGGCAGAAGGAAATCTTATAAAAGGGGTATATTTTACTATGAAAAAAAAGATATTATTCGACCCTCATCCAAGAACCAGCGGATTGATTTTTACACAAAAAGATCTCGAACGGCTGCATTCATTGTTTGATGTGATCTCCTGGGAAGGCGAAAGAATGCCTGCCGAAATGGTGGATAAATCTCTTCCCGGGGTTTTCGCAGTAGTCGGCCAGACCGACCTTCCGCATGAAAGACTAAAAAAGGCTGAAAATTTAAGAGCAATAATTAATGTCGAGGGAAATTTTCTGCATAACATCGATTATGAGTATTGCCTGAACAAAGGAATCTATATACTTAACGTGGGAATTGCCTTTTCCGAGGCAGTAGCGGAAATGACCCTGGGCTTTGCCTTGTCCCTTGCACGGGGAATAGTGCTGGCTGATAAGCAGTTCAGAAACGGAAAAGAGATATTCGGAGGCGCTTCCAATACTGATTCCTTCCTGTTAAAAGGAAAGAAAGCAGGGATAATCGGTTTGGGGAATGTCGGGAAAGCTCTTCTAAAGCTTCTTGTACCATTCAGGATGCAGGTAGCCGTGCACGATCCCTGGCTCCCTGATAATTATATAAATGAAATGGGGGCTGAGCCGGAACCGCTCGATGTACTTCTTAAAACAGCAAGAATAATTTTCGTTCTTGCCGGTGCAACAACGGAAAACAAGGCAATGCTTGGGAAAAAAGAACTGGGTCTTATCGGAAAAGACTCTGTCTTTATCCTGGCAAGCCGTGCGTCTTTAGTAGATTTCGATGCACTTTCTTATTACCTCGGGAAAGGCTCCTTTAAAGCTGCACTCGATGTATTTCCCGTTGAGCCGTTACAGGGTGACAGTGTTTTAAGAGAATTCGATAATGTACTGTTGTCAGGTCACAGGGCAGGAGGGATACCGGAAGCTTATAAACTGATCGGTGAGATGGTAGTGGACGATCTCGAGCTTCTTTTAAAGAATTTATCACCGGTCAGGCTTCAAAGGGCCAGCCTCGAAACAGTAAGAATGCTCAGCAGTAAGCCGGTCGGGTAAAGGTCATCATACTATAAGCCCTTTGTGACTTAAGATTTACCCTGAATTCCATGTAAAAACCCGCTCTATATTTTTTGGGATTCCTTTAATTTTAATCCTGAAACTATTAATTTTTTTTCCGACATCAAATACAAATACCCCGGAGGAATGATGTCCGCTCAACCTGTCTGCAGTGATTGGCTTGAGAGTTTTTTCTTCATATTTCAGGGTAGCTATTTCCTTTAAATTAAACCGGCTTAAGTTTACAGAATGGGTGTTAATGGCAAATTTAATTACAAGTTTTCCATCCTTAACTTCTTTGGGGGTCAATTCTATTAAAACATCGCCGCTGCCCATACTCCCTGAACGAAACAATTTAAACCCCGGATTGTTCATGGAGGTATTTTCCGTTTTCTGTGTCTCATATGCCCTGGCAGTTGCTTTTGCATCGAATAGGGTTTTTGGAACTTTCATGACTGCATATATTAACCCCGCACCAATTAGAATGGCTAATCCCAATAACAGAATCTTGTTTAACTTCATTTATTTATACCTCTTTACAAACTTATATATAGTGTCACTAAGAAAGTGAGAAAGCTGAAAATGCCGGTAACGTAGAGTGTTTTTTTCATATTAACTTTCATAGCAACAGAAAAAATACCAGTTCCTTTTTGATACAAGTTATGTTCCTGAATTATTTTTAACATCAAATTAATTCCTATCACATTAGATAAGACGCCTGTAATAATAAATAGGTTCTGAAATTGATTAAAAAAGATCATCGCAGCTGATATTCCGAGTATCGGCAAAAAATCGGTTACATGATGTGCGCAGCAGGCGACCATCGATGTTGTAGATATTCCTCCTGCCGCGGCTACCGAGGAAGCGGCAATCCCCGATTCTTTTCTAAGCTTCAATGACATACGTATAAAAGTGTATAGACCTACCTGCGTTCCGAATCCGGCAACAAGAAGAATTACCCAGTACCACATCTCTCCAAACTGTTCTAATGCATGTCGAAAGGAATTCGCAAATGTCAGCACCAGGAAATATATCAATAACAATGCTGCTCCCGCAGTAACACCCGATAATACAGGTTTCCTTATAAGGTGCAGCCTATTATATTCCTTCTGTGATTCTTTAAGCATCAGTAATGTTAATTAAACTTATCATCTTTTGCAAGGGATCGTTTTTGGAAAATAGTATTAGGTTGTTTTAACATTGTTATTGCTTAAGTTCAGGCTGTGTCATTGAGATGTTGTTTTTGAAATATTTACAATTTTAAATCCCGATTTCCCTAGTTTTTTAAAAACTTCGGCTGTGTCTTTGCCCTGTCTTAAACAACCTCCTGACAGGGTCATTCTTTTACCGATTGTTTTCCGTACAAGTGGATTTTTTATACCCGGGAAACCGATATCTTTAAGGATGTCGATGAGTTCCGGGTATTCTTCGGTTAATTCATATATTGACTTTTCCGGATCAAGTTTTTTCATTTAAAAGCCCCTTTTCCCCCTTTAAAATCATTTCTTATAACAGGGTTAAACCCATTCTTCTTTTAAAACCTCACCCCCGACGCTGACAACGATCCATTTTAAGGGTATCTTGCCTTCAGCGCCCGCAACGGCACGCTGTGCAAGGTTTAATAGTCCGTTACAGCAGGGAACTTCCATTGTCATTACGGTCAGTGTATTTATCTTTGCCATATCTATAAGTGCTGTAAGTTTTTCGAGGTATATCTCCTGGCCGGTATCGAGTTTGGGACATGCTATTATGAGACTCTTTCCCTTTAAATATCTTCTGTGAAAATCTCCGAGGCTGTATGCCGCGCAGTCTGCTGATAACAGAACATCCTTTCCCTTAAAATAGGGTGCACGCGGCGAGATCAAGTGCATCTGTACCGGCCAGTTAATCAGCTCCGAGCGGACAGGTCCGGTATCCGGTTCCCGGTTATTTTCAGCGTTGTTTTCCGAAAGGTTTATTGACTTTGTACCGGGACAGCCATTATAACGTTCTTCTGGAATCATAATATTTTCCTCCTTTAAGGTATCGAGTGCTTTCTGCAAATACTCTTTTTCTCCATGTTCCATAAGGTGCCTCAGGTGAGCGATTATTACATTTTTTCCTTGCGGTATAATGTTTTTCATAACTTTATTTTCATCATAAGCTTCGGCTTCGCGCTCCTCGATAGTAATTGCTCCTTCAGGGCAGTGACCTATACATGCTCCGAGACCATCACAGAAAAGATCACTGATAAGCCGTACTTTTCCATCGATTACCTGAAGTGCCCCTTCGGGACAGTTCGGTATACAGAGTCCGCACCCGTTGCATTTACTTTCATCGATTTGAATTATCTGTCTTTTCATTTAAACTTCCCCTGTATTATCTAATAAAATAAATCATTCTTTTTTAAAGATATATTTCCATTGCTGTCTTTCTGCCTGTATCTGTCAGAAACACCTTATTTATTATTCTCTTCAGTTTGGATTTATCATCTGTTTTTACCTCATCCTTAATATTTACAAGCCAGTCTGCATCATACAGAATCTTAAAATTATCTGTATCGATAATACCCGGAGAATGATGATGAGCTATAATTTGGCATATTTCCTCCACATCTTCCAATTTAAGTCCAAGTTTAAAGAGGATTTTTTTTGCAATCGGAGGACCTTCCTTTTCCTGATATTTCCCTGCCGCCGAACCATACTTTTCTTCGGCAGCCTTTATACCGATATCGTGAAGAATCGCAGCCGGTATAACAATATGCCAGTCCCCATTTTCTTCAGCAAGAAGCTGTTCGGCATATTTTAATACCTTTTTCGCATGGTTGATCCGCTTTTCATCATCTCCGAAGTTATTTACAAGTTCTTTTAAAAGCTTCTCTTTAATTGTCATATTTCTGTTCTCCATATATGTATTGTATGCGCTTTCACCTACACATTCCTTTGCCAGTTTACACCATTCAAGACAGCTCTGGTTCTGATCTTTAAAGACGGTTTTTTTACATTTCGGGCATACCGCCTTTATTTCATCTGTCCATATTTCAACTTCCTCTCCGCAGAAAGGACAATCGAATATCTCAGGTTTCGGTTGTCTTAGAAGACGGGCACCCGGACATACTACATGCATTGATAATTTCCTCCTTCTTATCCTTTTTTACAGCTATATTGTTTGCAGGTGAAGTAATTCATTTTGTTGATTTAATAAGGTTTCAAGTGTCACCGGATGCAGCTCTGAGATAATTGATTTCTCGATGATATCTATTTTCTTTTTTAATATACATATTCTGATATTAGGACATGCTGTATTATTTATAATACATGCATTAAGCCGGATCAGGCCCTGAAATATTCTGATAAGGTCGAGTAAAAATATCCTGTTTGCCGGTTGTGCCAGTCTAAAACCTCCGCCTTTCCCTTTAATGGAAAAAACTAAGCCTTCACGACTTAGAATCTGCAGAATCTTTCTTAAAAATGACCAGGAGATTTTTAACTCTTCTGATAACTCGGCAACCGTTATTGTCCTTCCATTTTCCATGGCGATGTAGGAAAGCGCCCTAACGGCATAATCCGTATTCCTTGTTAGCAATTTCATTTTTACCGCCTGTAAATGATACTAAATTAGTATCGTACTAATGATTTAATACAAATTATACCTTTTGTCAATGATTTTATTTTAAGAAATATAGTAAAATATAAGCGACCGCTCTCAGCCGCTATTGTGCCGGGCGTTATTGATGGCGGGCAGCGTATAGATCTATAAGTTTTCTTATCTTCCTATGGTACTTTGTATGGTGTTTCTTCGCTTCACGCTTAAAGAACGTTGACGCTCAGCCAGGAGTTACGTATCATTCTCTATCTTTTCTCATTTTGACTCACTCCGTGCCCGCATCCGATTATCGCACAATCTATCGGGGATGAGCATCGAAGGGACGGGCGGTTACATCGACCGTTGCATAAAGCTGGTCCACCGGGATGAAAAACTCTTCTCCGATGCAGCAAAAATAGAAATCTACAAACGCACCCACGGAATTGCTCGTCTCTTATTTCTCTTAACTATCGAAGATAGGAATTTCCGCAAGAGTTACCTGCGGAAATTCCTGCTGCTTACAAGAGGAAATGTTTTGCATCAAGTTGGGGAAATTACAACAAGCAAGTCGAGGAAACTTCAGCCGGCGGGGAACATGATAGGATAGCTGCTTTACCGCTAACAATTATACCACACTTTTTGCAAGAAGGGTGACAAAAACAAAAATCTGCCCCAGCGTTTTGTTAGATATTTTTTCTATATCTTCCTTCTCAACGGTTTGAATATGGTGCGTTTGGCATTTTAACGTTCCATATTTTCAATTTAATAATATGTTTATTTATTGCTATCATATTCATATTCAGTACTATAGGCCAAATGCACTATATTTTTTGTTGTGTGCAGTAATTCTTCAATTTAGTATTGTCATTGATA
>QILZ01000111.1 GCA_003233545.1 Spirochaetales bacterium | reverse complement strand
ATGAGACCATATTTAATATTATTATATGCAATAATGCTTGACATGCATCATTTTCTCTGTTAGCATTTAAATCAATATAACATAAAAGGAGCAGCTATATGCCGGGTCCCGGTTATTACTGGATTGGAAAAGAAGAAGAGCAGGAGGTTATTAGTGTTCTCAGAGATAGGTATCTGTTCAGATACGGCAATCAGGGAGATTCCAATTTTAAACACAAGGTAAAAACATTAGAAGAAGAAATCGGTAATAGTTTCAAATCAGGTTATGCACTTGCAGTTACATCCGGTACTGCCGCATTGATTACGGCACTTTCTGCCGCCGGGATCGGGCCGGGTGATGAAGTGATCGTGCCGGGTTATACATTTATCGCTTCCATTACGGCAATCATTATATGCAATGCAGTTCCTGTATTGGCAGAGGTAGATGATAGTTTAACATTAGATCCGGAGGATGTGGAAAAGAAAATAACACCATATACAAAGGCCGTAATGGCTGTTCATATGCTGGGTAATCCGTGCAATTTGGACAAATTGTCAAGAATAACTAAGAAACACAATCTTCTACTTATGGAAGACAGTGCACAGGCTTTCGGAGGATATTATAAGAATAAGCGGCTGGGGACAATCGGAGATATCGGAACTTATTCTTTTAATTTCTTTAAAACCATAAATGCCGGTGACGGCGGAATGGTTGTGACTGACGATGAAGATTTGTATAAAAGAGCTTTTGCTTATCATGACCAGGGTCATCTGCCCCTGCGCATGGGTGTGGAAATCGGGAAAAGGTCGATAATCGGTCAGAATTTTCGTATGAATGAGTTAACGGCAGCAGTTTTGCTTGCTCAATTTCGAAAACTCGACGAACTGATACGGCGTATGCACTACTTAAAGGAAAAATTTAAAAACCAGATCGAGGGTATAAACGGTTTAAGCTTTCGTAAGATTAACGATGATACGGGGGAATGCGGTACTATTTTAACGGTATTCTTCCGGAATAAAAAAATAGCGGAGGAAGCTGCAAAAAGGTTAAACACATCTACTGTTTCTCATTCGGGCTGGCATGTCTATAACAACATGGAACAGGTTTTGGAAATGAAAGTGATAAATCCGCGGTTAAATCCTTTAAAGAATCCGTTTTACAAGGGTAATGTGAATTATAAAAAAGGTATGCTGCCGAAAACTGATAAATTGTTGGAAAGAGCGATTAATATTTCCATAGGTGTTGTCGATGCGGGGTTGGGTGCTGCTTTCGGAATAAATATAGATTCTACGGACGAAGAAGTGGCTATAAAGGTTAAAACATTTAAGACTGTTTTAAAACAGTTACTATAGCATGAGGCAAATCTATGATTAAAGTCGGATTAATAGGGACAGGTTATATCGGGCCGATCCACCTTGATGCGCTTTCCAGGTTAAGCGGTGTTAAGGTTAAAACAATTATCGATGTTAATGAGAAGCTTGCAAAACAGGCGGCAGTACGGTTTAACGTAGATAATTACGGAACGGATTACAGGGATATAATAAAGGATCCGGAGATCGATGTGGTACATAACTGCACGCCTAATAAGTATCATTTCAGGATAACGAAAAATGCATTAGAAGCAGGTAAAAATGTGCTTTCGGAAAAACCATTGGCTATGACTCTTAAGGAAGCGGAAGAGCTGGTTGATCTATCCGAAAAAAAGAGAGCAGTAACAGGTATCGATTTCTGCTATCGTTATTACCCTGTTGTACAGGAAATGGCAGCACGGGTAAAGCATGGGGATGCCGGTACTGTTCGTATGGTAACGGGAAGTTATTTTCAGGACTGGTTGTCGATGGAAACCGATTGGTCATGGCGTCTGCTTCGCTCGGAGAGCGGCGAATCCAATATTACCGCTGATCTCGGCAGCCACTGGTTCGATCTGGTACGGTTTATAACAGGCTTTAAAGTAAAGGAAGTATTCGGAGACCTCGCTACAATAATACCTGTAAGGAAAAAACCAAAGAAACAGGTTCTGGCATTCGAGAAAGTCGGTAAAACCGAATCGGAAGATATCGAAGTGGAATTGGAAGATTATTCTTCCGTTCTTTTTCACTTAGAAAATGGTGCTCCGGGATCTTTTACTGCTAGCCAGGTATGTCCGGGAAGAAAATCGGATACCGGTATAGAGATATATGGAAGTAAATGTTCCTATGCATGGGATCATAAAGAGTCGAATAAGCTCTGGATAGGTCATCGTGAAAAGCCGAATGAGATACTTATGGAGGATCCGGTTCTTCAGGATCCCTCGACTATAAAATATGCCACATTACCAGCCGGGCATCCTCTGGGTTACCGGGATGCAGTTCTTAATCTATTTAGAGATTATTACAGCGCTGTGGAAGGAACGGAAACGGATATGGAAAGACCTGCGTTTCTAACCGGGTACGATGAAATGAAAATATTAAATGCAATACTTGAAAGTTTTCGAAAAAGCAAATGGGTAGAGGTGGATGATTAGGAAATGAAAGACAAAAAAAGAGAAATAAGATTCGAACTTTTACGGCCCGGACAGATTAATAAGGAGAAAGAACGCTGTCCGCTGATTTATGTACCCTTAGCTCCTCTGGAGTATCATGGTCCTCATCTTCCGGTTGGAATGGATCCGGTTAATGCTACTCAATGTGCATTGGAAACCTGTAAAAGGTTCGGGAAAGGTATCGTGCATCCTACACTTTATTGGGGAACGGAGCGTGAGCGGCCAGACTGGATGCTTAAGAGTTTGGGCTTCGATAAGGACGATTGGATTGTGGGAATGGATTTTCCGACCGCCTTATGGAAGAGTCATTATTATCCCGAACATGTTTTTGCCCTGTTTGTGGCAAGTACAATTGAGATGTTAATTTCGGGCGGTTACAAGGTAATAGTTTTGGTTAACGGGCATGGTGCATGGAATCAAAAGGAAACCCTGGATAGATTATCAAAGTGGTATTCCAGTACAACAGATACTCTTGTCGTATGGAAATTGGCATTTGTTTTAGATATATCGGAAAAAAATCTGGCCGGTCATGCGGATATTTTTGAAACATCCTTGATGATGTATTACCAGGAATCCGCATATGGCCGTGATGATATTGTCGACATAAAACAACTGCCGGAGAGAAATATACCGATTCATTACAAAGATTTTTCTATTGTGGACGGAGACGGTTTTAGTGAAAAACCAAGTCCGGGGAAGGTTGTTAAGACCGATCCGAGAGATGCTACTCCGGAAAAAGGAAAAGAAATATTTAACAAAACTATAGATATGTACCTGGATCTGACTGAAGAGGCGTTAAGGGAAAAGGATATAAAATAGTATCTATCAATTATTATTCAGGCTGTAAGCTCTTTGAGCAACAGAATATTAAATACTTTAAGGAGGTCTTATTATGAAAAGGATGCTTGTTTTACTAATGATTTTTCTAAGTTTTTCCGCTGTTGTCTGGGCGGGCGGAAAGCAGGAAAAGGCAAAGAAAATACGTATTATTCATTACCACTGGACGGAAACGACGTATGATAAAATTAATCTTAATGCCGTTAAGATATTCGAAAAAAAGCACCCGAATGTGGAGGTTAAGCTTTTATTGCTTCCGGATGCCGACCGGGCAAAGAAAATCCGTACGGCACTGGCGGCCAATGGTGAAATTGATTCTTTTGCTTTAAACAATGGAGAATCGGCGGAATTTCTTTCGGAAGGACAAATGGTGGAAATAATGCCGAAAGCATTCGGCAAAAAAACCGTCGATGAAGTTGTAAAAATGTGGACCCCGGGCGCAATCAAAACAAGCGGTGGTTACTGGAAAGGCAAGTATTATGGAATTCCTTTCGAATTATCTAATTATGTTGCATGGATAAATATCGCATATATGAAGGACGCCGGTTTAAGTCCCGCAACAGACAAACCTAAAACATGGGGTGATTTTGTCAATGTCGGCAGGAAGCTGGTAAAAGAAAAAGGCGGGGTAAGAGTACGTAACGGGTTTGCCGGTAATTCCAAAGAGGGTATTTTTAATTTCCTTATTTTAACGGCCATGATGGAGCAGCTTGGTCTCGATTGGGGCACGGAAGAAGGGCTGTTAAGCAGCATGGATAAACCGGATGTTCTCGCCCGGGGATTAAGAACCTACACTGATTTTGTAGTAAAAGACAAAATATGGGATCCCGGCTTGTTTGATAATGATCGTGAAGGTTTCGGGAATGGTAAAACCGCTATGTTTCTTACCGGCGGATCATGGTACTGGGGAGTTCTTGATACATATTCGGTTTCCAGAAAAGAAGCGGAACCGTTTGCATATCCGCGATTCCCGGGGGGGAAAGACCTCGGAGGCGTAGGTTACGGCTACTGCGTATATGTTTCCAGGCTTGCAAAAAATCCGGAACTGACATGGGAATGGCTGGATACTTTGGCAAGCCAGCCGAACGAGTTTATTAAGTACGGATATAATCAACCGCGGGTGAAACTTTCAGATGGATCTCAGGGGTTAAACCCGGAACTTGCTAAAAAATATATACCGTATTATGATGAAACCTTTAAAGGAGAACTGGCTAAAACTTCCGTATGGCTTTCCTCGACAAAGGGAGCGCAGGTAACCGATGCCGTATGGGCGGCAATTTCCAAAGTGATATATGAAGGAGCAAAGGTAAGTGATTCCGTTGCCGAGCTTCGAAGTGCTATTCCTGCTATATATAAATAAAAAAGCAAGCTAAAAGATGTCCCCGGTAGAAAATAAATCAAAACAAACCGGGGACATTTTTATATTAAAGGATTTTAAAATGCGAAAGGCGAGTTATTCGGTTACAAGGATTCAAAGGCATGGGTATGTATTTATTTTGCCCACTTTGATATTCTTTTCCGTTTTCCTGATCTACCCGATTATCAGCGCAATGAAACTTTCCTTTTTCGAATGGAATTTGCTTGGTCCGAAAATATTTGTCGGGTTAAAGAATTATAAAAAACTGATAGCAGATACCAGAGTTCTGAATTCTTACTGGAGAACATTACATTTTACCGTAGTAAGTGTGATAGCTATTAATATTTTAGCTTTTACCTTTGCAATAATGTTTTCCAGTACTTTGGTTGCTTTTAAGAATATATGGCAGTCGTTTATTTTTCTCCCGGTTATATTGTCAATGGTAGCAGTGGGTGTTGTCTGGGAATATATGTATCAAACCACAGGGCTTATTACAATAATAGGAAGAAAATTATTCGGTGTGACAATTCGCTGGTTAACCGATACTCATGTGGCACCGTACGCAATGATAATCGTATATGTATGGAAAACAACAGGATACTACATGGTAATTTATATTGCAGGGTTATTGGATATTCCGCAGAGTTTATACGAGGCTGCGAAAATAGACGGTGCCGGCTTTTGGGGGCAGCTCTTTTATATCACCATTCCTTCTCTGGTAAACACAATTTCGTTAGCGGTAATTTCATGTATGATATTCACATTCGGACAATTCCCGATTCAGTATGTAATAACAAAGGGCGGCCCGAGCCGGTCGACGGAAATACTTGCTTTACTGATTTTTAAACAGGCTTTTGAATTTAATAAATATGGGTATGGAGCCGTGATTTCGGTCCTATTTTTCTTAACTCTGTTCTTTTTCGCTGTAATACAGCTTAAGATTTTTAATTCTTCCTCAAGGCAGGGATAATGAAGTATATAGGTAATCCGAAGAAAGTTAAGAATATCGAAAGCGGACTGCTTTATACTGTCCTGATTATAATATCTTTTGTTTTTATATTTCCCTTTTTATGGATGATATTTTCATCTCTTAAATTAAACAAAGATGTATTGGCATTGCCCATTCATTTTTTCCCGCGGGTCTGGAACTGGAAAAGCTATTACAATGTGTTTTTTAAATTCCCGGATTTTAATTTCCCAAGGTATATTCTTAATAGTTTTATAGTTACCTTTTTTGCTGTTCTGCTCTGTCTTTTCTTTTCTGCCACTTCCGGCTACGGGTTCGCCAAATATAAATTCAGAGGTAATAATGTTCTGTTTACCATAATTTTATCTACAATAATGATATCCTTCAGTGTAATTATTGTTCCGCTGTTTATTCTTATAAGAAAACTCGGAATGCAGAATAGTTATGCCGGATTAATAATACCTGAGAGTTTAACTGCTTTTGGTGTTTTTATGATGCGGCAGTTTTTTTATTCCATTCCCGATGATGTTATCGAATCTGCCCGGATCGACGGTGCTAATGAATATCTTATCTTTTCATTTATATCCCTGCCTATGGCAAAGACCGCTCTTCTTGCCCTTTTAATCTTTCATGCACAGTGGGTCTGGAATCTTCTCATCTGGCCATTGATTGTCATTTCCACGCCGGAAATGCGTACCCTGCCACAGGGAATTGCACTTTTTAAGGGAGGTTATAACACACCATACCCTGAGCAGCTTGCAGTAAGTGTAATCGCCTGTTTACCCCTTTTGATACTTTACATGTTTCTATCTAAATATTTTGTGCAGGGTATTGCGATGACAGGGTTAAAAGGATAATGTTGGGATGTTAATTATAGAAGGTATCCCCAAATACACAAAAAAATATATTGTGTAATAGGTAACCCCGGAAATTAATCACCCGGTACTTCTACCGAAAGGACATATTTAAGCCGTTGTTCTTACGGGATAATAAATTCAGAGTAAACCTCTCAACGCCCCTCCGTTTTTTCTCCTGAAATTACCTTCTTTATCAAATCCTCCCTACAGGATTAAAGCCGGCTGAGGGATCATGATAAAAGATTGACCAATAATAATAACCCTGCTATTATTAAATAAAATGCAATTATGGCAGGGTTATAGTTATGTATATTAAGAGAGAGATGGAAGACAAAGTAGTAAAATATCTAAAGACCCCTGAGATTATTGCTGTAGCGGGGCCGAGGCAATGCGGCAAGACAACGCTCTTAAAGAAGATATTCAAACGTCTTAAGAAGGCTGTATATATTGATTTTGAAGACAGGGATATCCTTGACCTGTTCAATACTGACATCAGGACATTCTACAGTCTGCATGTAAAGGAGAATGACTATCTCTTTATAGACGAGTTTCAATATGCAAGGGATGGAGGACAGAAGCTAAAGTACCTTTATGACACATACAAAATCAAGATAGTAATATCAGGCTCATCAGTGCTTGACCTGACCCACCAGGCTGTGAAATATCTGGTGGGGCGGATATTCATATTCCATCTCTCACCATTCAGTTTCAGGGAGTTTTTAGGCTACAGAAGCCCTTCACTTTATGAAAATGTTTATATTGATTTAAAGAAGAAGGTCGATCTGTTTCTGCAAGGCAAGAGGAAAACTCCCCCTGTATTATCTGAGTCATTGATTAAAGAGATGCACAGATATTACGGTGAATATGCGGTCTTTGGAGGATATCCGCGGGTAGTGCTGTCAAATGATGCAGAGGAGAAAGTAACGGTACTGAAAAATATATATAATACCTATCTTCTGAGGGAGATCCGTGACATTCTTCAATTAAGTACTGAGAGAGAGATTCAAAAACTTGTTAAGGCCCTCTCTCTCCAGGTGGGTTCCATGGTTGTTTACAATGAATTAGGTCAGATTGCATCTCTTGACTACAGCAAATTAATGAAACATCTGAATATCCTGGAAAAGACATTTGTAATAAAGATGGTAAGCCCTTTCTACAGGAACAAGAGGACAGAAATAGCAAAGTCTCCTAAAATATACTTCCGGGATAATGGATTCAGGAATGCGGTTATCGGTAATTTTCAGCCCCTGAATGAAAGAATAGACAGGGGGATGCTTAACAAAAATTTTACGGCGGGGCAGTTGCTTAAAAGTGGTTATGAGATTAAATACTGGCGGACAAAGTCTCATGCCGAGATAGACTTTGTACTGGAGGAAGCAGGTGCAAATATTCTAATCGAGGTAAAGTCATTTTTGAGTACGAACAAGGCCGGCAGGGGGCTATTCAACTTCAGAGAAAAATATCATGTGAACAGAACAATCATATTATCGGAGAACTTTTCTTTTTTTGACAAGGAAAGGGAAATACTATTTCTGCCGCTGTTTCTTGTCTAGTTTAGATAATTGTGGAATTGAGGCATTAAAGAGTTTTAGACGTTAAAAGAGCTTTATCCGATAACTCCATAACTCTATAATTCAACTTGTTATAAATACATACGGTTCCTATATCCGGAAAAACGGAGACTGTTTTAAGATCAGGGCGGACGAGAAGGTCTCACCGATCCTTATCTCTACAGTAACGTACATTACCACAGATACAATCAAGCAGGCAGCAATAATGTTGATCTGCTCTAAGAGAAGCAGCTTTCGATGAATAAGTTTTAGGGTGTCACAACAGATCAGTATTTTATCTTCCTGTGTAAATTCCCATATCTACTATAGATATTTTAGCCTGTAATAAAACCTACCGATTGTAGGCTTCTACAAAGGTTTATTTATGCTTCAGTTTCTAATTTAAAGGGACATCATGTTTGGCCTCTTGGTGGTTCGGCTATATATTGCGGTAAAGCCTCTTGTGGCCTTTGTCAAGTTAGAAAAGGATAATTTCGGGATGTTAATATAGAAACATCCCCTGTTATTGTCAGCGGTCTTCAGTCTGTCAGGTCCATACAGATTGGTCTGCAGATCGACCCGAGTAATTCTTTTAAAATATTATCCTGAGGATGCCCCTCGCCTAAATGCTGGAAAAAGCATTCACCGTACTGCCTGCCAATCAGCACTCCCATTTTCCTGCTTAACTCTTCCATATTATCAACGATACTAACCTTGTTCAGGTACCGTATCCATCGGCTTTGAGATTCATGGCAGAGAAGCATCTTCTTCTTTGTTTCCATTGCAGCAGTAATATCCACACCGAAATGGTACTCCGGTTTTTTACCGAAGATGTCTTTTAAACCGAGGGGGGACCAATAGAACAAGTAAGGGATCTTTTCCATGGGCTTTACGGGAAAACCGCAGTCGAATAAAGGAACGGAAGCAATATATGCTGCGTTACGAACGAGCTTTGATGTAATCTCGTGGTCGAGAAGATAATCCTCAGGCGGTTCGGTGAATACGATATCAGGATTAACTTCGCGCATTATACGCACGGTTTTTTGCCGATACTCATGATTATATTCGATTTCCAAATCATGACCTCCTGCAAAATGGTATGTTCCATTTATAATCCCTGCGGAAGATTCTGCTTCTTTAAGACGTTTTTCTCTAATCTCCTGGCATTTAAGTGTGGGAGAACCGACTTCCCCGCCCGCCATTGTCGCGATATGAATTTCATGACCGTGTTCCGAGAG
>QILZ01000006.1 GCA_003233545.1 Spirochaetales bacterium | reverse complement strand
GACGAAGCATCGATAAGAACGATGCTTGGTTCGATATTGACGAAATACGGCTATAATATTATCACAGCCGACAGCGGCCAAAGTGCCGTTGAAATTACAAAAAAATACGGAAAAAATATTTCTCTGCTTATTACGGATATTGTAATGCCGGGAATGAACGGCAGAGTATTGGCGAAAAAATTAAAGGTTAAATATCCCGGCTTAAAGGTAATATTTATGTCCGGCTATGCAGAGGATATACCGGATGAAATGATAGGTGAAATAAAAGGAAGCATATTTATTCAGAAACCATATACTCTGGAAAACATTATGCAGGCCATAGCTGTCGTTCTGAAAAAGTAAAAAAGCGCCCGATCGGAATCGAACCGACATCACAAGCTTGGAAGGCTTGGGTAATAACCATTATACGACGGGCGCCTGCAGGAGTGAATTTAACAGACCTCGCTTATATTTGTCAAGATGGAAATAGTTACAGCCTTGAAGAAATAGATTAACTGCAGTATAATTATGGTTCAGGATACTATTAATTAACCAATAAGGAAGGCTTTTACTATGGGTTCAAGGGGAGAAATTTTTTCATCCAAAGCATCGACCGGGCGTAGAACGTATTTTTTTAATGTAAAAGAAAACAGGCATGGGGATATTTTTTTGAATATCGTAGAAAGTAAAAAAAACGGCGAGAGTGAATTTGAAAGGCATTCTCTTATAGTATTTAAAGAGGATTTACAGAATTTCCTCGATGGCTTTGATAAAGCCGTTAACTTTATTCAGGAACACTAAATTTAAAACTGTTTCGGTGTATGGAGGATTTCCCGTATCGGGCAATTAGAAGCCTGTGCTGCTTTGTGGGATAACCCTTATGCTTATCGAACATATATTGTGACTCTATCCGTGAATATCGGATCATCCACAAGTCTCTCATTGTCTTTGCAATAATAGAGGCTGCCTGTATTTCCGGTATGTAGCCGTCGCCCTTTATGTACGTTTCCGATGGTATGGTAATAAACGGAGAATATAATCCATCGACTTTTACAAGTGCCGGCCGTATTTTAAGAGACAGTACGGCCCTGTACATGGCTAAAAGCGTTGCCCGGTGTATGTTGAAACGGTCGATTTCCTCCGGCCAGGCCCAGCCTGTGCTCCATGAAACCGCCTGTTTTCTTATTACGGCAGCAGTTTTTTCTCTTGCAGGTGCAGTCATTCTTTTGGAATCTTTTAAGATCGATGTGGGGAAACTGCGGTTAAGAATGACTGCACCTGCAACAACTGGTCCTGCAAGAGGACCTCTGCCGGCCTCATCGACTCCGCATATAAGTACTCCCTCCATAGTTATAAAAATACCTCGCATAAATTAAAAAAATAGTCAACACTGTAGTATTAGCTTAATCGTACCACATTAATCAACATCATCTTGACCTGCGTATATTTTGAATGATAAACTTCACATGGTAAGTTAAGGCTGGGAGCGGGAGTGTTTTTAAAAAGCATAGAACTTTTCGGATTTAAATCGTTTGCGGACAGAACAAAAATAGAATTCTCATCGGGTATAGCTGCGCTTTTAGGGCCCAATGGCTGCGGTAAAAGCAACATCGTAGATGCCATAAAATGGGTGCTCGGAGAACAGGCTACAAGGAGTTTACGGGCCGACAAAATGGAAGATATCATTTTTAACGGAACCGAATCCCGTAAGGCTCTTAATGTAGCGGAAGTTTCACTTATTATTTTAAATGATAATGAGCTTTTACCGATAGGAATGCCGGAGTTATCTATAAAGAGGAGATTGTTCAGGTCCGGTGAGAGTCAATATTTTATTAATGAGAGCCCTGTTAAATTAAAAGAACTTAGAGAACTATTTTTTGATACGGGAATAGGAAAAAGCACATACTCGATAATGGAGCAGGGGAGAATCGATCAGATTCTTTCCGTAAAGCCGGAAGACAGAAGATTTATTTTCGAAGAAGCTTCGGGAATAACCAAATATAGAATCCGCGGGGAAGAAGCGGAGAAAAAACTCACCGCTACGGAAGAGAATATGAGGAGTCTTCAGGCTGTAGTCGGAGAGGTGCGTAAGAATTATGAAAATTTAAAGAAACAGGCGGAAAAAACCGGTAAATATCGTGAATTACAGGAAAAATTATTTCTTTTCGAAACAAAGTATGAGCTTCTTAAACTAAGGGATCTTAATGAAAAGAATGAAGTATTACGTCAGAGAGAGGAAAGAGTTCGGAAAAAACAGCAAGTACTCGAAGCAAAAATAGATAAAATAAACGCATCGATGGAAAACAGTATAGAAGATGTTAATAAAATGGAATCCCGGCTGGTGGATATTCAGAAGATGCTCTATAAGGTGGACCTGGAAAAGAGCAGCTCGAGCAATGAAATAAAAGTATTACGTGACAGGATCGAAGAACAAAATCTTAAAAAATCCAATCTTATCTCGCGGAATAAATTTATAGAAGAAAAAATCAAACGTATTACGGCTCAACGCGAAGATATAACTTTAAAAAGCGCAAAGCTCAATAAGAGTAAATCTGAAATAGATTCGAATATTGAGAATTTTACTACAGATGTAAATAATTATGAGCTTAAGATCGAGGAAAATGAAAATAATATTAATAAATATGAGGATGAAAATCATAAACTGGAGTTGTTATTAGAGGAGATGAGGGAAGACTTAAGGAGCATAACGGATACGATTGTTTCGCAGCTGGATAAGAAACTGAACGAAACGGAATACTCCTCGGAAAAAAAGTTAAAACTTGAACAGGATATCGAAACCTATATTAAACAGATAAAAGTACAGATGCAGAAGAAAAAGGATTATTTAAAAGAGACATTGTACTCGGTTAACAGTAATAGTATCGAATCTATTTTAAAATTGATGCGGAAAAGTTATGACAAATTGGATGCTCTTTTACTTCTTTTTAAAGAATACAAGAAGTACAATTTGTCATTCCTGGATGATTTTCTTTCCACGGACGGAATAATTACCAGGAAACGAACTGTTGATAATAAAGTAAAGGATGCTGTTGATAAGCTTGCGGAAAACAGAAATAAAATAACAGGTATGAAGAAGGATAATTCTTTATCCATGCAGAAGTTAAAAGAATACAGGAATACCTTGAGCGATCTGAAAATAAACAGGGCAAGGGTAGTTTCGGAAGAAAAGGCTATTCGGAAGGAATTTATGCGGCTCGGAGAAGAGTCATCCGAATATGCTGCAATGTTCGATGAGAATAAAGGAGAAATTAACGATATAGAACGTAAAATAAAGTCATTTATAAAGCAGATAGAATTGCTGACGGATAAGCGGGAAAATTATAAGAAAAAAGAGGAGGAATACCGGAAAGAGCTTAACGACGTAAAAACAAAGATTAAAAAAAGTTCGGAAAAATTGACTTTTAACGAAAAAGATTTAAAGAGGAATATGGGTGATTTAAACCAGATACAGATACAGATAGAAAAAGTTAAGCTCGATTATGCCAGATTGCAGACAGAAATAAAAAATGTTTATGAAAATTATACGGAAAAACACTCAAGAAATCTTTCCGAGTATGAACATGAAATGTTCTCCGTCAGTGAATCATTTCAGACACTTAAGGCCGAAATAGGTAAGATGAAAAAAGATATTTCAACTTTAGGACAGGTTAACCTGATGGCTTTAGAAGAGTATGGCGAGGTTAAGGAACGGTATGATTTTTTAAGTACCCAGATAGAAGACCTTTCAAAAGCAAAAGAAGATCTTAATAGAATAACCGATGAAATAAAAAAAGAATCGACTGAACTTTTCATGAATACCTATGAGAGCATTAAGAGAAATTTTCATTTAATGTTTCGAAGGCTTTTCGGAGGAGGAAGGGCGGAACTTACATTAAGCAATCCTGAGAAACCACTCGAATCAGGAATAGAAATACTCGCACAGCCGCCGGGTAAAAAATTGGAAAGCATGGCACTGTTGTCCGGCGGTGAACGTTCTTTAGCCGCAATTGCACTTATGTTTGCAACATATATGGTTAAACCTTCTCCTTTCTGTATATTGGACGAAATCGATGCTGCTATGGATGAAGGAAATGTGGGACAGTTTATAAGTCTTTTGCAGGAATTTTCTAATCAAACTCAGTTTATAGTTATTACTCACAATAAAAGGACCGTAGCGGGTGCCGGAATCTTATATGGTATCACTATGGAGGAATCCGGTATTTCCAAAATGATAACCATAAAAGTAAAAGACAGGGAAAACAGCCTGACATATGCTAAATAAGAAAATAGTTTTACAGATTTCATCTCTTGTTCTGCTTATTATCCTGAGTGTGGTTATAACAATTTTGTATCTGAACGGAAAAGCCGGGGGAAAAAATGTATCCGTTAAAAAAAGAGATACATCGATTTTAACTGAAAATGAAATATCCGGCAAAGCAGTGGATATGTCCGAATTTATTCAAAATGAATATTTTAAGGATATAGGGCGGCTGAAACCGTTTTTTTTGCGTTCCGGACATAACAAATGGACAGAGGCAGAGGTTAAAAAATATTGGATAGAGCCGGATAAAATAATCGGGAACATATTAAAAAAGGAAAATGAACAGAGGATACGCAAATTGCTTCAATAATTATTATTAGTATGCGTACGGGAGGGAGTGTATATTGAAGTGGACAATATTACTTTTCTGTTTATTATTTTTATCCTGTGCAACGCATCCGCAGAACCTATATTCCGTATACAGTGCGGAAGATGTAAATAAAAATGCGGTTATAGATGAAATTCCTTCCGAAAAGATAAAGAAACAATGGAAAATGTCAATAACAACGGAACCTGGAGCCGAAAATCCGGTTGTTTCGGGGCTTTTATTTCCATGGTCCCTTAAAAGAAAAAAACTATTTTCCGGAGAAAGGTTTTATATTTCAAAAATCAGACTGCCCCTGCCTGATCCTGCCGATTATGATCTGTACTCTGAAATAAACCGGATTCAGGAAGCTGATAAAAGAGTTATTTTAATCGAGCCGGCAGTAGTACACCGCAGGGTGAAAAAAATAAAAAATAAAAGGATAAGAATTGTACGGTCCCCGAAGAAAGAAACAAAAACTGATAAAATAGTTATATTTAAAAATATTGTATCACGGCCTGAGGATTCCATTATTATAAGTTTTACCGGCCGGGGATGGTTATACAAAGGATTGGTAAACGATAAAAATAATAAATCCGGGATAAAAGGTATCGAATATGGCGGCAAAGAGTACAATAATAAAAAAACAACCTTTACTTTTAAAGCTCCCGCTTTGGGTACTTATGATATCGAGTTCATAAAGCAGGACAACAGTTCAGGGAAAAATGTAAGCAGGATTATACAGCTCAAGGTTGTTCCTGAAGCTGATTTTGATAAATATCTGGCAGAAGCTAAGAATACGGATCGGATTAAAAGGATTAATTTCGATCCGGATATCAGAGCGGCGGACAATCTTTACAAAAGGGGCAGCTACAGGGATGCTTTAAATGAATATTTAAAAGTATACGACAGTAATAATTCATATCTTAATCAGAAAATTGCAGATATTTATTTCAGGCAAAAGGAGTATGATGCTGCTTTAAAATATTGGGAACACAATTTAGAGAAAAAGAATATTTATTACGGTGAAGCTCTTGCAGGGACCATGATGAGTGCGGCTGCAGTCGATGATATAGCAAAAATCTCCGAGTACCTTGAATCTTTCTGGAAATTACCGGAGAGCAATGGAGAGGCTGTATTTTTTACTGCCGGTGAATTGTATAAACACGGAAGAATAAAATTTGCCCTCGAGCTCTTTGATAATTATATTAGAAACTATCCGGCCGGGGAACAGATAGATGCGGTATATTTTTATCTCGGAAAGATTTATGAAGAGGCTGCGGATGTCAGAAATTTAAAAAAAAGTCTTTATTACTATGGAAAGGTATATAATAATTATTCGGGAAGCAGTTATTATCTAACTGCGGGGAGAAGGATTCGATATATAAAGCGACATTTTTTCGATATTCGGTAATTGTAAGATTGACAAGTGGGTAATTTATAGATATACATCTATACAACAATTTTAAGAGAATCAGTTAACATGTTAGACAGATTTAGTAAAAAGATATCAGAACTCGTTAAGCAGATATCGGGAAAGTCTCATATTTCCGATAAGAATATCAGAGATGCTATCGATGAGATCAAAATTGCACTGCTCGAAGCTGATGTTAACATTCGTGTCGTAAGAAGGTTTGTTAACAGAACCGCAGAAGAAGCACTAGGTGAGAAAATATTAAAATCCGTATCTCCCGGGCAGCAGTTTATAAAGATACTTAATGATAAGCTGGTACAGCTTTTAGGAGATACTCAACAGGGTTTGGTACTAAAAGGTACCGATACCGTGACCCCGGTATTAATGGTGGGTCTGCAAGGCTCGGGTAAAACTACTACGGCCGTTAAGATCGGTAATTACCTGAAGAGAAAGGGGCGGAATGTACTGCTTGTGGCGGCGGACCTCGTACGTCCCGCTGCAGTGGAACAATTATCTATTCTCGGCAGCCAGGCCGGAATAGAGGTGTATAAAGAGGATAGTACTAAATCACAAAAAGTCGTAAAAAATGCTCTTAAATATGCGAAAAAGAATCAGTTTGATACCATTATTGTGGATACTTCAGGGAGACTGCATATCGATGAAAGTATGATGGCAGAGCTGTCCGATATCAAAAAGATTCTTAATCCCGATGAAATACTTCTGGTTGCCGATGCAATGACCGGCCAGACTGCGGTCGATATAGCAAAATCTTTTAACGAAAGGTTGTCACTGAGCGGGATAATTTTAAGCAAATTTGATTCGGACACGCGCGGGGGCGCTGCGCTGTCAATAAAAAGTGTTACCGGTAAACCTATTAAGTTTATCGGCACCGGAGAAAAAACAGAAGACCTCGAATTGTTCTACCCTGACAGAATGGCTTCCAGGATTCTCGGCATGGGTGATATTGTAACGCTTGTGGAAAAGGCACAGGAAACGATACACTTGGAAGAAGCTGAGGAACTGCAGAGGAAAATAGAAACTAAGACTTTTACATTACAGGATTATCTCGATCAGTTTAAAAGATTAAAAAAAATGGGAAATCTTCAATCTATTGCGGAAATGATACCGGGAATGAGTATGCCTGTTAATGAAGATGCCATAGATGAAACCGAAATAAAACGAGAAGAGGCCATTATTCTGTCCATGACAAAGGGCGAGAGAAATAACTATAGAATAATAAACCCCAGAAGAAGAAAGAGGATTGCACATGGGAGCGGCACTTCCGTATTTGAAGTTAACAGACTCTTAAAAAAATATGATAAGTTAAAAACAATGATGAAGAAAATGACAAAAAATAAAAAATATCAATCGAAGCTGTTGGCTCAGTTTGGGAAAAATTAGAGCTGATGGAATGACCGGCTGAAGGAGGATATCAGTGAGTGTAAAAATCAGATTGAAGCGGTTCGGAACTAAGAAACGTCCCTATTACAGAATTGTAGTAATGGATTCAAGAAAGCCGAGAGACGGCAGGACAATCGAGGAGGTTGGCTTTTACCATCCGATAGAAGTGGAGGAAAAACAGGTAAAAATAAAAGAAGATCGTATTCGGGATTGGCTTAATAAAGGGGCACAACCGAGTGATACTGTGCGAAGGTTGCTTAATAAATTAGATTTTCGTATTAAATAGGTAAAATAGAGGAGTAAGCAGTGGAAAAGGAACTGGTCGAGTATATTGCTAAGTCTCTTGTTGATGAACCGGGCGGAGTAAATGTTAATATGATAGAAGGAGAGAAATCTACGATTCTCGAGCTTAAAGTATCAGAGGGTGATATAGGTAAAGTAATTGGCAAACATGGCAGAATAGCAAAAGCCATAAGAACAATACTTAGTGCATCAGCTACAAAAACAGGAAAAAGGGTCGTTCTGGAAATACTTGATTGATGGAGAAGCTTGCCATAGCTATTATTAAACGCAGTCATGGTATAAAAGGTTATCTGCGTATTAAAAGTTTGTCAGGCGAGACAGACCATTTCATTTCTCTTAAGAGGGTATTCGTAAAAGAACGAGACACGGAAAAGGGATTTACAGTGGAAGATATACGGGCTGTTTCACCCGACGGTCTGCTTATAAAGTTGAAAGGTATAAATTCACCGGAGGCGTCGAAGCATTTTGTCGGGAAAGAGATTCTTGTAGAGAGAAAATATGCTTCACAATTAAAGAAAGGTGAATACTATATATCGGATCTTTGTCAGTGCGATGTTTATAAAAGCAGCAAGGTTATCGGTCATGTAAAATCCGTTATTAATGCGGGTAACGCCGATTTACTCGAAGTCTTAAGTAAAAACGGGGAGATATTAATAATACCGTTTATAAACCATTTTGTGGATAAAGTGGATACGGGGAATGGTAAGATATGCCTGACACAGGATTATGAAGTACCGTGATTTTTGATATTATAACCCTGTTTCCCGAATATTTTAAAGGTTTTACCGAAAACACGATTATTTCGCGTGCTATAAAGAAGGGTATTGTCGGAGTTAATCTTATAAACTGCAGGGATTTTACTGAAGACAGGTATAAAAGCTGTGATGATTATACTTATGGCGGGGGTGCCGGCATGATTTTACAGGCGGGGCCGCTTGCCGGAGCCCTGGATTCCATACAGGCGAGGGGAAGAAAAATAATATATCCTACACCTTCCGGGAGGCTCTATACTCAGCAGAGGGCAAGAGAGTATTCGGAAGAAGAGAGCATTGTTATAATTTGCGGAAGGTACGAAGGTATAGATCAACGAATTATCGATCTGTATAGTCCTGATGAGATTTCCATAGGAGATTATATAATTTCAGGGGGAGAACCTGCTGCCTGTGTAATTATGGATTCGATTATAAGGTTATTAAAAGGAGTGATAAAGGAAGAATCCTTAAGGGAAGAAAGTTTTAATAACAGTCTGCTTGAATACCCTCAATATACACGGCCTGAGGTTTTTAAAGGGCTCCGTGTTCCGGGGGTACTGTTATCGGGGCATCATGAAAATATTAGAAAATGGCGTTTGAATAAAAGTATAGAAAAAACTATAATGATAAGACCTGACCTTTTAAATCAAATAATCGATGATTCGGAAGTTTCATCCGGGATAAAAGAAATTGTAAACAACATTATTGAAGAAGGAGAAGAAAATGGATTTAATAAAAGCAATCGAAGCTGAACAGTTAAAAGATACCGAGATTAATTTTAAAGCGGGTGATACCGTACGTGTTCATTTTAAAATCGTCGAAGGAAAAAACGAAAGAATACAG
>QILZ01000179.1 GCA_003233545.1 Spirochaetales bacterium | reverse complement strand
CCGGTCTGGAATTATTATTTTTTTAATATTTTTAGATTTTAAATAAATATTTGATTTCAGAATTAAACTAGTATAAAATTAGTTTAATTATTTATTATATAGGAGGTTCTAAATGACGACGCTTATTGTTCTTGTTGGATTAGCAATATATGTCGTTCTCTACTTTACCTATGGTAAGAAGTTAGAGAAAGATGTAGTAAAAGCTTCCAACGACAATCCCACACCATCACAGAGACTCTATGATGGTGTGGACTACGTACCTGCCAGGAAAGCTGTACTTTTCGGCCATCATTTTGCTTCCATTGCTGGTGCAGCTCCTATCATAGGACCGGTACTTGCAATGGCCTGGGGCTGGCTGCCTGCTCTCGCCTGGGTCTGGTTCGGTAACATATTTATCGGGGCGGTTCATGATTACCTGGCACTGATGGCTTCGGTCAGGTATGATGGTAAATCCATCCAGTTCGTTGCATCGGATCTGATTACAAAGAGGACAGGAATACTGTTTTACTGGCTCGTATTCTTCCTGTTAATCCTTGTAATTGCTGCATTCGGAGCGGTTCTCGGCGGTATATTCGTCCGCAGCCCGGCAGTACCGTCTGCGTATATTTTAAAGATTCTTGCCGCTCTGATACTCGGTGTTCTCATGTACAGGCTCAAAATGAATTTTACCCTTGTAACAATTATAGGTATTATTATGCTGGGTCTTGCTATCTGGGGCGGTACCTTGGTTCCTATTAAGACTACATATAATGTTTGGATAATTGTAATGTTTTTCTACATTATAATTGCATCCGCCGTACCGGTTAATGTGTTGCTGCAGCCAAGGGATTACTTAAACTCATGGCTGCTCTATTTCGGTCTGTTAATCGGAGCAATAGGAGCAGTCTTTAGCCTGCACGCCTTTACAACACCTGCGTTTACAAGCTTCGCTCCGATAATAAGCGGAGGCAAGCCGACTCCTTTCTGGCCTGTTATACCCCTGATTATTGCCTGCGGCTCTCTCTCCGGTTTCCATTCGCTGGTAGGCTCAGGGACATCTTCCAAGCAGCTCGAAAAAGAGAAAGACGGGCTGATGATAGGCTATGGTGCCATGCTTACCGAAGGATTTCTCTCCAAAATCGTTATTATTGCTGTTGCAGGCTTCGGTTTTACACTTCTTAAAAATGCGGGACAGAACATATCCGCTGCAGGATGGGGAAGCCAGTATACTCATGCCATGATGGCAAAGTATCCGAAAGCAGCAATGTTTACCGCTTCGTATGCCCAGATGGTGGCCAGCACCTGGCTTAAGTTTATTCCGATTAAGATAGTCGAGGTTATTGCCGGTATGTGGGTTGCAGCTTTTGCCATGACCACCCTCGATACGTGCAACAGGCTGGCCAGGTACTGCCTTACGGAACTGCTTTCACCGTTAAAGGAGAAGAGTGAGGGTGTATACAGGTTTTTAACAAACCGCTGGATAGCATCGTTAGTGCCCGCGGCAATAGGTATATGGCTTGCATGGAGCAGGAACTTTACAATTCTCTGGCCCTCTTTCGGTTCTGCCAATCAGCTGATCGCAGCCATAGCACTGCTTACAGGTTCTGCATGGGTAGCAAAGAGGCTAAAATCCAAAGCTTCTGCGATTGCGGTTATACCTGCTTATTTTCTCTGGATAACAGTTACCGCTGCCATAATCTGGTTTATAATAGTAGTTCTGCCCGGAACAATCGCAAAGAGTCCTGCAACAGGTATAACGGTTATGGTAATCGAGATAATAATGCTTATTATGAACATAGTATTCATAATCGATTTTTTAAGAACCTATAAAAAGCCTCTGGAAGAGGAAGCATAATTATAAACTACCGGTTTTTAAGCGATAGTTTTTAAATGAGCTGCTTTTAAGCGGTTCGGACATATCAGCCGGTCAGCTTCTTTATAAAAGGCTGATATTTTAAGAGGACGGGAATGTGCTGTTAAAAGACTTTTTAATGAAGATTATAAATGGTTTTAAGTGGTTTTTTTCCGTCCTCGGCGAATCCCACAGGAGCAGGGTAACCGAGCTTACGTCCTACGAGGAAAGAGAGCTTGAGAATATTTTTATCCTGCTCCTTATGGGTTCTTTTGCAGGCATCCCCTCGCCCCCGGCTTTTCTTGCGGTCGAGTTATTCCCATATCTCGAACATGAGTTAAGGGTTTTGGAGGCACGTGCAAAAGACTCGTCGGATGCTCTTGCAGAGCTTGCAGGGCTTATGGATATCGGTTAGAAGACACAGAATAATGAAAACATTTTTTTTCACGGGAAAAGGCGGCACCGGTAAATCCACCATGGCGTCTGCAGCTGCCTGGCAGCTTGCCTTAACGGATAAACGTGTTCTCGCGGTATCCTTTGATCCTGCACATAACTTAGGGGATATATTCGGATTAAAGCTTTCCCACAAAAAGAAGAGATACGATAAAAAACTTTATCTTATGGAGGTAAACCTGGAAAAAGCCTCTGTGAAGTATATTAAAGAAAATATAAACCTGCTGGAGAGTATATACAGTTATCTGAAACCTTTTAATATGGATCGTTATTTTCAGATTTTAAAATATTCTCCCGGAATAGAGGAATATGCATCTTTAACCGCCATGGAGGAACTTTTACGGATAGAAAAAGAAAATTTCGATTACATAATCATAGATACTCCTCCTACGGGACTTACCGTGAGGATTCTTGCCCTTCCTGTAGTTACGCTTTCATGGATAGACAGACTTAAAAAGATACGCGGCAGTATCCTGGAAAAAAGATACACCATACATAATATAAACGGCAGGATTTCTAAAGAAGGCATTAAATTGGCCTATAAGGAATCGGATGATATGGTGATGAAAAAGCTTAAAGAGATAGAAATGCGGTTTATGCGGCTCAGAACATTTTTAGAGGGAAACGATAATTCGATTGTCGTTGTTTTTAACCCGGATTTTCTATCGTTAAAGGAGTCAGAGAGGCTTATAAATGCTTTAAAGGAGTTAAAGCTCCCGTTTCGTATTGCAATTAACAACAAAGTGGAAGATAAGTATACCGAAGAAGCGGAGAGAATAGAAAAAAAACTTCTAAGAAATAACGATTACGTTAAATTGATACGAATTAAAAGGATGGAACCGGCTCTGAAAAAAGCTTATACTATGGTCGACAACCTTACGGAAGTATTGTTATAGCTTATAAAGCGCATTATAGAGAGTCCTTCGGTATAATAAAAAAGGGGAGTATATTTTGTTAGATAATCTGTTTCAGCATAAAGGAATCATTAATGAACCTATTTTTTATCTCTTTATTGCGGTAACAGTGATTATAACCATCGGCTACTCATGGGGAGTAAGGAGAAACAAAAAAATATATCTTTCGGCCTTTAATGCCCTTGTTAACCTTATAAGACCAAAAGATCAGCAGTTTACAAATATCGGCGGTGTAACGGGTTATCATGCCAATTTAATACCGAGGCGCAATGATATTTACAGACGGGTCGATGCAACGATTACCCTTTTGCCGAGGCAGTCGTGGCTTTATCTGCCGTTCTCTTTGATTATACAGAGATTCGACAGACTTTTTATAATCTTTTTCCTTACGCCGCGGAAGAAGGCCGGATGGATTTTAAAAGAGGGCCATATTATAGAGAGGAAGTACTCTAAGTTTCGGAGCCCTAAAATTATGAATGCGGAAAAGCTGCATAAGGAATCTTTTAACTGGGACGGGAATGATTATATTCTCTACTATGAGGATGAAGCCATTAAAAAAAAGCTTTTGGCACTTGCAGCCCGGATGGAAACGCCCGGTACCGTAAAACACATAGCAGTTGTGCCGGAAGAAGAAAGAATATTTACTTTTATGATTTCCGGATATGGTTCGGTGGAAAAAAATCTTAAGCCGGTTTTTAACTGGATCAGGGACAGGCAGTTTGCTGTGGAACAGAAAGTCTGATCCGGTGAGTCTGAAACTTGACCTGTGACTTTAATAAATATAAGATACACACGCATGGAAAAGGTTGTTCTTATTACAGATGCCGATACCCCTTTAGGTTATGAAATAGCAAGAAAATATATTGCGTCCGGTATCCGGCTGATTGCTGCAGCGGGCTCGGATGAAAAAATCGAATCATTTTCTTCGATGGACAGTGAAAGGTACCTTCAGGTTAAATGGTCCCGAAGATCTCCGATTTCAGCCCGGAATGTGATACTGGCCGGTCTGAATCACTTTAAGCGTATCGATGACGCTGTTATTCTACAGACTCCGTATGCCGGTTTATACCGCGGCAGCGGGAAAGAAACCGGTAAAATATCCGCATCAGGTGTTTCCCCGGAAGACACAGTACGTACTGCAGGGGCCGGACGGCGAAGGTTCTGTGATATACAGTTTGCGGATATAGAATACGTTCTGGATACATGGGTAAAGGGAAATCTTTTCCTGATAAAGGAACTTACCCGTTATCGTACCGGAGGGAAGGAAAAGGAGATGGGAAGCGGTATTGCTCTTGTTCAATATTCGGAGGTTAATGTATCCGATTTTACGCCTCTCGAAGCATTAATATTAAATGGATTTGAATCTTTTATAAAAACAGTCTCCGGTGCTGATGTTCGGATTAACGGGTTTTCCTCCGCTAAAGCTCTTATAGCCGAATATGCGGATTTTATTTTTAAAACACTGCAGGAGAAAAGTGCAAGGTATAACGGCCGGATATTCAGATTTCAGACCAGGCAGGGGCTGTTTATAAAAAAACGCTGATACCGGTATGTTCCTGTTTATTCCGGCTGGAGGCCGCCCGATAAGAACTTAAAAAAACATCGATTCCGCAAACCTCATCTGAAACGAAGGGTTGCCTGCAAGTTCTAAGAAAGTAGCCTTCTCTGCGATTATTCCGGCACGGTCCCGTGCTGTTTTCGAAACCAGAACCATGACGGCACCGCGCAGTGCGGCATTACCGACTGCATCTACTTTTGACTTATCCACCGGCGGTATAAGGCCGATCCTGATAGCGGCTTCCACATCTATCCCGGCGCCGAAATTACCTGCAAGCCTGATAAGATCGAGTTTATCGATTGTAATTCCCGCCTCGTCCAGCAGGCTCTCCACACCGGTACGAATCGCTCCCTTAGCAAGCTGCAGTTCCCTGATATCTTTCTGTGTGATATAGACTGTTTTATCTTCCGTGACAGCAAATGCCTGTTTGCCGTCCGTTTTGAATATCCTGTTCTTAAATTCCTGATCAGTAACTTCTTCGGGGGGCAGCAGCCTTCCTGTGTTGTCTATCAGGCCGGCATCCAGCAGCGCTGCAACGGCAGAGATTAATCCTGTTCCGCATATACCTGAGGGCTTACTGTTGCCGATAGTTCTGTAAATAATCTGCCGGTTCGTGTTTTCTTCCGTATCCATCGAAACAGAATAAACCGCACCGCTTACCGCACGCATTCCGCATGCTATTTGAGCACCTTCGAAGGCAGGGCCTGCAGCGGTCGATGTTGTTACAATGTTCCCTTTATCGGATAGAACAATTTCTCCGTTTGTGCCTATATCTATGGAGAGCGATGTTATTTTTTCCCGGTCTATGTTCATGGCGATAATCATTCCTACCGTGTCCGCCCCTACAAATGCTGATATAACGGGAAGTGTTTCCACCCATCCCTGTTTCTGGAAATCCCATCCGAAACAGTTAGGCGGTAGTCTTAATGAATCCGAGATAACCGGTATGTACGGTGCCTCGGTAAGCTGGTACGGATCTAAATTGATAAGAATATGAAGCATTATCGGGTTCCCGACTATAACGGTTCTGTATATTTTTTCTGCCGGTATGCCCGTTTCTTTAAGTATAGCCTGAGCTCCCTGGTTTATTGTCTCAAGTGCTGCATTTCTGACTTTTTCCCTGTCGGTTCCGAATTGCTGTGCTCTTGATATCACATCGGCCCCGAAAGCGACCTGGTGGTTAAGAAGGGTTTTTCGTGTTATTCTGCCTCCTGTTTCCAGATGGTGCAGGGAAATATCCACGGTTGTCGTGCCAAGATCGACTGCAAAGCCGTAAAGGGGGTCCCGGCCTTTTGCTGCTACACCGATAAATGTTTTATCGTCCAGTATAATATCCACATCCCAGTTATATCTTCTTAAAGCGGACGAGAAATCCTCCATGGGGAGTACTGCCGGCTTTCCTATGGAGATACTGCGTTTACCAAGTTCTTCTTTTATCCTTGTCCAGTCGGAACGTTGATCCTTAAGCGAAGGTTCCGGCAGTTTCACGTGTATTTTTTCAATTAACGCCTCTCCCGGTATTAACGGCTCTGTTTTGGTTTTTGCAGCTCCTTTCCAGGTTATATCTGCCCTTCCGGATTCGGGAATCGTTACGGTACAATCACCTTCTATGACTGCCTGGCAGGCCAGGCGGATACCGTTTTTTAACTCTTCTTCTGCAAGTTTTTTTCTCCCTTCCCTGCCGGATTCGGGAGGGGGATCAATTTTTACTTTACACTGCTTGCAAAGACCCCTGCCGCCGCACGGGAAGTCTATAAGGATGCCCTCCCTGATAAGAAAATCTCTTAAGAGGGTGTCTTTCTCCGCATGAAATACAAGGTTTCCGGGCTGAATATTTACTCTTGTCATGGTTTATCGATAATAGGGTATATGGAAAGATTAGGCAATATTTATTATTAAATACAGAATCTTTTTACCGTATGCTTATCTGTCCGGTTTTTTTCGTAACGCTGCCTGCCCAGAAAAATCCGATTACGGCAGTGATGAAATTTCCAATTACCATTCCGGTCCAGATGCCGTTTATTCCGATAAAAAATGATATGATCAGGGCAAGAGGTATGGTTAAAAGCAGCATCTGCGAAAGATTAAGTATAAGCGATTTAAAACCCATTCCCATGCCCTGAAAAATGTTTACTTCTACCATTCTGAGCGCAATAAAGGGGAAGCCGATGCTGAAAATTATTAAAAGTTCCCGCCCGGTTTTCATTACTTCCGGATTAACGGAAAAAACTCTTATAAGGGGTTTATTACCGAGTATAAATGTAACTGTAAAAACAAGCATTATAAGAACGACTGCCAGTGAGGCGCGGTTTAATATCTGTCTGAGCCTTGTGTAGTTTTTAGCTCCGTAATTCTGGCCTGTCATGGTGAGTACGCTCATGGCAATTCCGATTATCGGTAAAAACGCAACCTGCTGATATGTAAACCCCATTGTAAACGCCGCCTTTGCATAATCACCGTAGGGGCGCAAAAGTATAAACAGAAGGCTAAGACCAAGCGACTGCGCAAGCTGGGAAATAATCGACGGTCCGCCTACTTCGAATATACCTTTAATAAATCTGCTGCTGTATTTAAATATTTTTAAGTTAAATTTGATGATGTTTTTATCGCCGAAAAGTGATCTTGCAAGCAGCAGACAGCTCACTGCCCTTGCAATAACAGTAGCAAGAGCGGCTCCCCGGATTCCCATTTCGGGGAAAGGGCCGATACCGAAGATTAATAAGGGATCCAGTACTATATTTGTCAGTGTCCCGGCAATCATTACCTGCATTGGTTTTATCATGTTGCCTTCGCCGCGTAATATACCGTTTCCTATCATTACAAAAAAAGCAAAAAATGATCCGAGCAGAATAATGTTTACATACTGTAAAATGTAGGGGAGCATTTTATTCGTTGCACCGAGCAGTAAAAACAGAGGCCTGGATAAAAGCGGTCCTCCGATGGTAAAAATCACTGCGGTTATAATAACAATCAACAGAGAATGTTCCGCTGCGTTATTTGCTTCCCCGTATTTCTCCGCACCGATGAATCTTGAGATTATCGAACTGCTTCCGGCGCCTGCTCCTGCGGCAATCGCTATTAAGATGCTCTGAACGATAAAGGACATACCGACGGCGCCGAACTGCAGTTCTCCCAGCCTCGATATAAAGAGCCTGTCTATAAAGTTAAAAGCAGTCTGGAATGTAAATGCGATCATAGTGGGAACTGCAAGGCGAAAGAGCGTTTTAAGTATACTTCCTTCTAAAATTTCTTTTGGGGTGATTTTTATTCCCTGTGATTTTTTTATAGCTAATCTGTTTTTCATAGTGTAAAAGGACCTTTGATTGTTTAATGGGTTATAAAATCATTATTATACAGGTTTAGAATGTAATAAATTTATTCGATAATTGAAAATATAATATTATGTTATATGTTATGATGATTAAGAAACAGAAGAAGGAGCAGCAGTTGAAGGGAGTAATTTTAGCGGCCGGGTACGGAACCCGGTTTTTACCTGTTACTAAAACGGTGCCGAAGGAGATGCTTCCGCTTATAAATAAACCGTCCATAGATTTTATTATAGAAGAGTTTTTACACTCCGGTATAAGAGAAATTCTGGTAATAACTTCGAGGCGGAAACAGAGCCTGGAAGATTATATAGACAGAGAAATCGAACTGGAAAGTGTTTTTAACAGGGAAGGGGCGCATCAGAAGCTTAAAAAGGTTCATCCCCCCGAAGCTCATTTCTACTTTGTCAGGCAGAAAGAGATGAAAGGTACGGGGCAGGCTCTTCTGCTGGCAAAACCATTTGTTAATAATGAACCCTTTGTAGTGGCATATCCGGATGATCTGCACTTCGGGGAAAAACCGTTGTCGCTTCAATTAATCGAAAAGTATAACGAGACCGGCTGCTGTGTGCTTGCAACCCTGCATAACCCTCCCGACATCAACAGGTACGGTGTTATTTCCATGGAGGCCGATGGAATTCACGTAAAGGATATTGTGGAGAAACCGGTTAAAGGTTCGGAACCCGGTAAGGAAGCATCTATCGGAAGATTTCTATATATACCGGAGATATTTGAATGGCTCGAAAAGGGGTTAAAAGAACATACGAGCGGTGAGTACTACCATACCTATGCTGTCCGTGCTCTGGCTAAACTGGGAAAAGTGGTATATAAGCAGGTCGATGGGATGCGGCTCGATACCGGTGAACCGGGCGGATACTTAGAGGCAATAATACGGTATGCAAATACGATACCCGAATATAAAGAGGTGCTTAAGAAGATTCTTTCTGAAACAGGGAACGTGAAAAACTTTTAAAAAAGGGTTATACTATTAGTATGACAAAAAAAACAGTGTCCGTGCAGATATTTAAAACCGGTAAATTATTATTATCCGGTTCGGCTGTTTTAATTTTTTTTGTGCTGCTGTTATCCACATGTAAGCAGTCAGATCTTTTCCCCGAATACAGGGGTACAAATCTGATAAGCGGTATATCACTTGCAAAGTGGGCTGCCGATCAGCCAACTACATATATGAACTACGAACAGGTAAGCGGTACAGGTTATGAGCCGCCTTCCGGCCACGA
>QILZ01000145.1 GCA_003233545.1 Spirochaetales bacterium | reverse complement strand
CAGAAAAGGCATTATCGTACTTCTTCCCATCTATAAGCCCGACTACATAATTATGGTAGAGTTTGGAAAGGTTACTCTTAAGCTTCTTTCCGATTCCACTTTTACCGTAGATTTCGATAGACCGTTTAAGAAACTCTATTCCCATCTGTGTATTCCCGGTAATCCCATACATCGAAGCGGCATTGTTTAAAGAAACCGCAAGCCTGTTTATCGATTCGCCGTCTTTTAAAAGTGCATACGCATCGACCGCAGGACCTACCGCGCTAAAAAAGTCTCTCCGTGCTGTTAAGAATGCATTTCTATTGTAAAGAATAAGACCGAGCATCTGCCTGTCGCTTATAGTGCTTCTGTCTCTGTAATTGCCCGGAGGAACATAGGTATATCCCGTTGTCCTGCCGAACTGATCCGTAAATATCTTTTTCTCTCCGGGATCGAATCCGTAAGGACTTGTTGTTTCCACATCATAATCCCTGCCTCCTGCGGAAATACTGCAGAAAGCATGATCCTTAGTCCTGACTCCTTTTACCCGAAAGCCGATACTCTTTGCGAAAATCATATAGGCTACCGCTGATGAAACGCAGTTGTACGTTCCGTGCCGGAACAATACATCGATCCCTGTCTGTTTCTCCATATATGTTTTTAAAATATGCCTGTGAAGATACTCTAAAATCTTTTCCGCAGTTATTTTGTCGAGTTTGATTCTTACCGCACCCGGGCCTGCACGCGGCGCGATATTCCCGCTTCCACTGCTATCTTTACCGTGTTTTGTATTCCCGCCTCCGCTGCTCTGCCTGTCCGCTTTTTCCTGCATAAAACGCTTAAAAACAGCTACTTCATCGAGTATTCTTGACTTCTCCGCACTTAAATTATTATATTCAACACCTGAAAAGATTAAAGCTGCTTCTAAAAAGGTATTGGAACTGTACGGTTCACTGTAAGCGGCAAGTTTATCTATCCCGGTAAGGGGTTTTAATCTCGGTGATTTTTGTACTGCTTCACTAATGGCAGGTGTCAGGCTAAGTAGTGTATAATAAAATAAATAAAGTATTAAAAAAGCAGTACGTTTTACAGGCGGCATAATTTTTTAATTCTATCAATTTCATGCAGCCGCTTCAATACAAACAGGGAGTGTAATATGGAAGCAGACAGAGACCTTATTGTAATCGGCGGCGGCGCTGCCGGATTAACTGCGGCACAGTACGGTGCAAGGGGAAACCTCTCCGTGCTTGTAATAGAACAGATGGCAGCCGGGGGGCAGGCTCTTTTAATAGATGATCTGGAGAATTACCCCGGATTTCCCGAACCGGTAAAGGGATTCGATATATCCCAAAAGATGGAACAACAGGCAGTAAATTTCGGAGCGGAAATAACATATGAATCGGTTGCTTCTGTAAAAAAAGAGGGAAATATCTTCATCGTAAAAACGGACCGCAACGAACTTAAAGCCTTATCCGTTATTATAGCAACGGGAACTCAGCACAGGAATCTCGATATCCCCGGTGAAAAAGAATTTACGGGAAGAGGAGTATCATACTGCGCCACATGCGACGGCCCCTTTTTTAAAGATAAAAAAATGCTGGTTGTCGGAGGGGGAGATGCAGCGTGCGATGAGGCCACCTTTCTGTCCAATCTTACCGATAAAATTATTATGATCCACAGACGGGACAGGTTTAGAGCTCAGAAAGCACTTGCCGAACGAGTACTTAAAAATCCTCATATCGAGGTAAGATTTAATCACGAATTAAAAGAGATTATGGGTTCACAGAAAGTGGAAAAGGTTCGTCTGTTAAATAACAGCAAAAACAACGAGTACGAAGAAAATACGGATGCTGTTTTTGTCTTTATAGGTTCGATCCCGCAGACTGCGATGGTTCAGGGTGTAAAACTCGATGAAGCGGGTTATATCGTCACCGACCGGAAAATGGAGACAAATATAAAGGGTCTGTTCGCTGCAGGTGATGTACGTTCCACACCCTTCCGCCAGGTTGTCGTCGCTGCCGGAGAAGGTGCTGTAGCTGCACATTCGGTAAGCCAGTACATCGATGAACTTAGGGGAGAAGCATACAAATAAGTACGTATCAATTAACCTACAGGGGCAAATTCCGCCTTATACTTAATCCCAGGATGAACGGCCAATTCGATATGGCTGTCGATGAGGCCCTTCTCGAGTCTGTTGGTGCCGGTGAAAGCGGTCCTGTTATCCGGCTGTATGGATTTTCTCCTGCCACATTATCATTCGGAAGATTTCAGCATATCAAGGACTCGATACTTATCAACAATCTCACGCGGGACGGAATAGGATATGTTCGGAGACCCACGGGCGGTCATGCCGTTCTGCATGATAATGAACTGACCTATTCGGTTATACTCTCCAGAACTCACCTGACTCCATTCAGAAAGAGAACAATTTATGAGTTTATTGCCGAAATACTTCTTAAGGGGCTTAATAATCTTGGCCTCCACGCATATATAAACCAAAGGAGAATAGGCGAACTCAGAAACCCGGACTGTTTTGCAACAAAGGGTGAGTATGAGATTTCATCACCTTCCGGGAAAAAAATGATCGGCAGCGCACAGACAACAACAAGACAGGGAGTGCTGCAGCACGGTTCTATTCCGATCGGACATGCCTGTAAAAGAATCGGGAACTACTTAAAAATAGATAAAACAGTCTTTAATACGGAACCGGCTTGTATTGAAGAAGAACTAAAAAAAAGTGTATCTTATGAAGAATGCAGAGATACCTTTTCACTTGCAGTGCAGGATATGCTCCCCGTAAGAATTTCGGAATTAACCGGCAGGGAAATCCGAAGGGCGGAAATAATTTCAGAAGAAAAATATTCAAAGGATTCCTGGAACCTTCTCTACTAATTAGTGTCCTGTTGCTTACATTGATAATAAATTCTCCGGCACATGCGCTTCCGAACTTCTGGGATAAAACAGAAAGTGATAAACTTGCAGATTCGATTGTGGAATCGATGTCCGACGAGGAACTTTTAGGGCAGGTTTTTTTCCTCGGCTACTTAGGCAAAACTCCAAGCAGTATAATTAAAAACTGGATAACAGACAGAGGGGTGGGAGGAGTAAAAATATTTTCCCGCAATGTCAAAAGTCTTCCGATGCTTGCAGCCAGCATATCCGAAATGCAGGAGCTTGCCTCACGTACCAGGTTCGGAATACCTCTTTTTGTCGCTACGGACCAGGAAGGAGGCTGGGTGCGGCATATCAAATTCCAAACTTCGATAACTCCGGGAAACCTTGCGCTCGGTGCGGAAAGACTTCCCGAAGATTCCTACCTTACAGGCTACTACATAGGCATGGAACTGCGTAAACTCGGCATAAACATGAACTTTGCTCCTACCATAGATGTTTATACAAACCCTAAAGCAAGCGTAATAGGTCCCAGATCATTCTCATCCGATCCGGTAGAGGCCGCTGTTTTAGCCGTACCATATTTTAAGGGAATGCAGAAAGCAGGAATAATCTCCACTGCAAAACATTTTCCCGGCCACGGCAATGCGGACAAAGATTCTCATGGTTTTCTGCCGATCATACATACATCGCTGAAAACACTCGATGCAAGGGAACTTGTTCCCTACAGGTTCCTTATAAAGGAGGGGCTTTCGGCTATTATGTCCGGGCATCTCGCTTTTCCCGATATCCTCGGCAATAATACACCTGCTTCTCTCTCTTCCTTTTTTATCACGAAGATATTGCGGAAAAAATTAGGTTTTACCGGAATTGTAATAACCGACGATATGGAAATGGGCGGCGTTATTCGTGCGGGAGAAACAACTCCCACAGCCTGCCGAAAGGCAATTCTTGCAGGCAACGATATGATTTTAATCTCCCATTCCCCTGCCGCACAGGAGAACACACATACATATCTGCTCCGTATTCTTAAACAAGATGTTAATTTCAGGGCTGCCGTTAAAAAAGCGGTCAAAAAAATACTCATTGTAAAAATGCATTATTTTAAAGGCGATAATGCCGTTACGTTAAAACCGGAACTTAAATCCGTAAAAGGTTTCAGCACCGGCCAGGCGGATAAGTTCTTTTTTAATGCGGCCTGCAGAAGCGTTACTCTTATCAAGGGCGCCCGGATTCCATTTATACCGGCGAAGGGAGAAAAAATCCTCCTCGTGGGGCAGTATGAGGATTTTCTAAAAGAAGGCTTAATGAGGTTTAAAAATGCCGATACATATTACTTCCGTTTCAGCCCCTTCTACCATGCAGATCCTGATGAGATCAGCAGAATAGCAGGGAAAGCTGCAAATTATAGTACGATTATTTTTTGCCTTGCCAATTTTAACAGCCTCGATGTTTTAAAAGCTCTTAAAAAGTACAAAAAGAATATTATTGTCATTTCCGCCCTTACTCCTGTATACTTAAGAGAGGTGCCGTGGGTAAAGACCGCCATAGCGGTGTATGGCAGGGGAAGGAATTCTTTTCGTGCCGGCTTTGCAGCGCTTTCAGGTGATTTTACTCCGGGAGGGAAACTGCCGATTAATTTCTTAGATGTTTCCAAACAAAAATAATATATTGCGATGAGTTGGTTTCGGGTTAAAAGAAAACATAAAAGATCTCTTTTAAGATTCATCCTGCACAACGAGTGGGCACATGTTCCGTTCAGCGAAAGAATTAAGAATTCTCAGTACGGAACCACGATAATAGCATACAAGGGCAATTCTACAGATAAAAGCGGAAAAACCGGTCATGAAAGCCATCAGATCAGCAGCGCGATTCTTTTTTCGCAGTACGGTATTATGCTTCCCATATTTGATAAATTCGGCATTAAGTTAAACACAGAAATAGAGGCATACATACGGCGCTTCAGAACGAACATTTATTCGGTAATGGGAACAAAATCCGATGTTATGACAGCGGCAGTACTGCTGGAACGTCATCCTCATACAGAGATAGATTATTATTTAATGGCACTCAGCTCGGATGATTTCTTTAAATCCCATGATGCTACCGGGAAAAACAACTATACGCATTTAGAGGAACTATTTAAAAAGCTGAATATTACCAGGGCATCACCCCATGATGCAAAGTATCTTTTCCCCCTGCAGAAGAAATACGAACTGGAGGAAGTTATTCTCGACCCGAAGAATTTTAACCCGAAATTCTCACTCGAGGCACTACGGAAAAATCTTGCCAGGAACATCATCCTTTTTGCGGAAAAGGACAATATTCCTATTGCTAAAGCAGGTACCAACGCCAGAGGATTTAATTCGGATCAGATCGGCGGTGTATTTACCGTACAGGCAGAACGCGGAAAAGGAATTGCCAAACAGGTAATGATAAAACTATTAGAGTATATTTTTAAAGAAAAGGAAACGGCAAGCCTCTTTGTGAAAAAGGAAAATATATCTGCAGTTAAACTCTATGAAAGCCTCGGTTTTAAGATAAGGGATGATTTCCGAATAGTTTATTTTTAAAACCTATCCTTCTTTATTTCCGGCCCTGGTCATAAGTCTCTTCCGCCGTCTGTTTACCTCCCGCCTGTCTTTAACAGAGAGCGGCATACCCCAGGAAAGATACCTGTCCATCCACATTAAAGCCGCATGATAATCCCTTTTTCTGTGTTCATAATACTTTGCAAGCTCTAAAACGGCAAAAAAACTTTTGGCCTCTGTCATTTTAATCCAGATCCGAACCGCATGGTCCCACTCTTTCCTTCTTTTGTGGATAATGCTTAAATATCTTCCCGCCCTTAAATCCCCGTTTCCAAACGCTCTTTTAAGATGCTTCTCTCCAAGTTTCTTTTCGTCTGCACCGCTCTGCCCGGACAGATACGAGCCAGAGGAAGCATAATCGAAAACAACTTCCGTATTCTCACCTGAAAGTATTTTTACAACCGTATCGAGAAGAACCACCATGGACAGAACATCCTGCCTGTTATGCTTAAAAACATCGTATAAAATGTTTGCATTTCCTGTTCTTAAAAAGGCAAAGTACCTTTCCGGAACCTCATAACCCGGAAGATCACCATACCTGTGAATACCGAGAATGTTTTCTTCTATATCCTTTAACGTACATCTTCCTATCACTCTGCTCCAGAGACGTCTGGATATGTGCAGAAGGTCGTACTGTTCATTAAACTTAAAATCCCTGCCGTTCATCAGAAACCTTGTCCGTATAAGGTGACTATCATAACTCTTCCCGTTAAACGATACAAAAACCTTTGCCCTTTCAAACCTGCCGTGTATATATTCGAGAAAATCCGGCTCGCCGGGGTAATCAGCAAGAAGCACCTGCTCTACGGCAATCCTCCGTTTATTCCCGTTATAAGCATCCACCCTGTTTCCCCGAATCCCGGCCTTAGACAGTTTTTTATCCATCTTAAGCTCCTGCTCTCCGGGGAATTCATCCTCCGTCCGGGCCATCCCGAGCAGAAATACAAAAGTACCTGCTCCGCTCGACAGACCTGTGGTTTCCGTATCGTAAAAAAGAATATCCGAATACCTGTAATTGCTGGGAATTTTAAAATCCAGATAAATATATTCCCTCCGCCGGTAAACAAATTCACTCAGTCTCTCCCAGCCCGGAAGGCCGTCCTTTACAGGAGGAGGAGATGTCTTCCCTGTTTCCCTTCCACTGCCCTTTCCGGTTTCGGAAGCAATATCTTTTTTAAGTTTTCTGATTAACGATATCCTATCGATCCCGCTGTTCATCCTGCCATCCGCTAAGCCATTTCCTTAAAAAACTTATTACCATTACTTTTACATCACCGATAGAATCCGAAGGACCTATACAGGACGGACAGCCGTTCTCACAGGAACAGCCGGAAACAAGTTCATGGGCACCCTGCACTATTCTTCTCATGTTCTTTAATAACCCCTCCGATATTCCGGTACCCCCCGGATAATGATCAAAAACATACAGAGCAGGGATGTTAAACATTGTATCCTTTACCCTCTCCGCTATCCCGATATCCCCTAAATCGCACAGGAGAAAAACAGGGGAGATATTCTTTAACAACGTTCCCAGCTTCCGGATAAACTCAGCCTTAAGTGCTTCCTCCGTATCCGCAAAATCTTTTCCTGTTTCCGAAGCCTCCGTAAAAAGAAGAACAACAGCCCTTGTATGCATCTCGTCAGCAGGCAGATTGATCTCTCCGTAACCGATATTTTCATGGGTATGATATTTAAGTTTTTTAAACTTTGTCGCCTGGCTGCGCACAAGAACATCCCCCACGATACATTTTATACCGCCGAGTTCTACCACTTCATCCTGCTGAAGCATCTTAATATCTGTCTTTACAATGGAATCGGTGTAATAATTCTCCTTCGAATCTTCGATATAGCACCTGTGATTCTCAAGGTCGAGTTCCTGCACTATATATTGGTCGCCCTGGTGCATATAGACTGCACCCTTATAGAGGAGAAATTTTGCAGACGACAGGTCCATCTCCCCTATCACTTCATTTTTACCGGAAGCCGTATTTACTATTACAATATTCTCAGGGGTCGATGTTCTTAGAGACACACTCTCCGCAGGATAAGACCTGTCCGACCAGTACCACTTCTGTCCCGTATGCCGCAGGATTCCGCTTTCCTCGAGGTAATTTAAAAGTTCATCGACATTGTTGTTAAAAGCCTCACCGTCTTTAAAGGGAAGCTCAAAAGCAGCGCATTTAAGATGGTCGAGAAGAATATATATATTATCAGGGTCCACCCAGCCGGATTCCGGAGATTTTCCGAAAAAATACTCAGGGTGCTGAATAATGTACTGATCGATCGGTGAGGCCGAAGCAATCAGGATGGACAGTGCAAGGCCGCTGTTCCGCCCCGCCCTTCCGGCCTGCTGCCATGCGGACGAAATAGTTCCGGGGAAACCGGCCATTACGGACGCATCGAGACCCCCTATATCTATTCCCAGTTCCAGCGCATTTGTAGAAACAACACCGGCTATTGTTCCCTCCCTTAGGCCCGATTCTATCCTCCGCCTCTCATTGGGAAGGTAGCCTCCCCTGTATGCGGCGATGTTAAGCCTGTGGTTATCGGTATAGAAATTTTTTATTGATTGATTGATGTAAGATGCGATTAATTCCGTCCTCAGCCTGGAGCGTGCAAAAACAATTGTTTTTATTCCTTCGCGTATCAGCCCGGAAGCTATTCTTCTCGACTCCTGCACAACACCGCGGCGTATCCCCTGGATTCTGTCCACAAGAGGAGGGTTATACAGAACAAAGTGCCTTGTTCCGGATGGTGAGCCGTTTTTGTCTATGAGTACCGCCTCTTCCTCGATAATGTTTTCCGCCAGTTCCTTAGGGTTCCCGATCGTTGCGGAACAGCATATAAAAGCAGGCGCAGAACCGTAGAAGCCTGCTATACGTTTAAGCCGCCTTAAAAGATTAGCCATGTGGGAGCCGAAAACACCCCTGTATGTATGGATCTCGTCTATAACAATAAATTTAAGAGATTTGAATACCCGTATCCATTTAGTATGATTCGGAAGAATGCCTGTATGGAGCATATCCGGATTCGTTATTATAATCCTTCCCTCTTCGCGCACGGAAATCCGGATGGAGGACGGGGTATCACCGTCGTAGGTGAAAATCTTTAAAGGAAGTTCTCCTTTAAGCATAATTTCATTAAGTTCCGCCTGCTGGTCCTGAGAAAGAGCCTTTGTGGGGAAAAGGTACATGGCTTTTGCATCCCGGTCCTCGAGCAGACTCTGAAGTACGGGAAGATTGTAAGCAAGCGTTTTACCGGATGCGGTAGGGGTAACTATAACTACATTTTTCCCCTGCCGTACGGTATCATAGCTTTTAAGCTGATGAGCATAGAGCTTTTTTATCCCTTCGCTAAAGAGGGCCGATTTGATCCGGCTGTCTATTTCTTCCGGAATATCACGATAATCCCCCTTTCGTTCCGGAATCACTTCCCAGTGGGTAACATTATTCATAAATGATCTATTGTTCTTTAACCTGTTTATAATATCTCCCAGCATAACGGTAAGTATTGTATCACTATTTTTATTTCTCATACAACATCATTTCTTTAAGGGTGAAGCGGGTGTTCCTGCGTTTAATAGTCGAATCGGTTATTAAAATTATTTATAGTTGATTTTATTGGTAACCATATTTATTTTTAACTTAAGGAGATTATCACATGAAGAAATTTGTATTTGTTTCCTTTCTGCTGTTTACCGGTTTTTTCGCTTTTGCCGACGGCGGTATTATGAAGGATTCGGGGGTATGCACCGGGGGACATTTCGGAAGATGGTTTACGGATCGCATGGAAACACCTTTTCTGTACCCGGAAATCGAAAAGATGCTCACGTCCCAGGGGAAAAAGCCGCTCGGTTCGTTAAG
>QILZ01000126.1 GCA_003233545.1 Spirochaetales bacterium | reverse complement strand
AATGAAAGAAAACAATTCCATACCGGTTAGAATGATAGTCTATGCTTCGCTGTTTGCTGCTCTTACAGCTGTAGGGTCATATATAACCATTCCGGTAGGGCCGGTACCTATTGTACTTTCTAACCTGTTTATCCTGCTGTGCGGTCTTCTTCTGGGAAGCAATTGGGGTGCTGCCAGTGTCTTGCTGTACCTTTTCTTAGGCGTCATCGGGCTCCCTGTGTTTGCCGGCGGAACCGGTGGAATCGCCCACTTTGCGGGTCCTACAGGAGGCTACCTGATTGCCTATCTGCCCGCTGTTTTTGTTATTGGCTTAATCAGTGAAAGGAAAAACCCCTCGGTTCTGTCCGACCTGCTGGCTCTGGTTACAGGTTCTTTAATTATTTACGCTCTCGGTGTTTCGTGGCTTAAGATTATAACAGGAATGTCCTTTATTAAGTCTCTTTCCGTGGGTATGTTCCCATTTTTGTTCGGCGATGTTTTAAAGATTGCAGTTGCTGTTCCTATTGCCGGTTATTTACGTCCCATCATACGGAAATAACCTGATATATGGAAATAACAGGAACGGGATAAAAAAATATAATTAAGGGATATTCAGTGTGAAGATTATCGAAATAGAAAACCTCACTCATCGTTTTTCCAATGGGACAATTGGATTGGATAACATGAATTTGAGTATCGGGGAGGGAGAATTTGTTGTGGCGGCAGGGCAGAACGGCTCAGGGAAAACCGTTTTTGCACGCCATCTTAACGGACTCCTGAAAGCTACAACAGGAACCGTAAAGATCGGAGGTATCCCTGTTAAAAAGGATATGCTTCGGGCAAGACAGATGGTAGGGCTTATCTTCCAGGATGCAGACAGCCAGATTTTCGGTGAAACAGTTGCCGAGGATACTGCCTTCGGACCGAGGAACCTGTCCTTAGACCGGTTCGAAGTGGAGCGCCGTGTAGCCGGTGCTCTGAATGCTGTTGGTCTTGCAGATTTTTCTCACCGGACAACGCAGAGTCTTTCCGGCGGTGAAAAACGCCGTCTTGCAATAGCGGGTATTCTGGCCATGAAACCCCGGATCCTGGTATTTGACGAACCCTTTTCCAACCTGGACTATCCCGGCGTCCGGCAGGTATTGGAGCAGATTGTGGCTCTTAATGAGTTGGGTCATACCATAATTGTGATTACACATGATCTGGAAAAGGTGCTGGGCCATGCTGACCGTTTAATTATAATGGATGGGGGGAGAATTGTCCGGGACGGACCGCCGAAGGAAGTAATCGATGAGGTCGAATCCTTTGGGGTAAAAAGGCCTTTAAATTATGATCCGGAACTTAAGAGTTTAACGTGGCTGAGATAGTCCTTTTCCACTACCGGGAAGGAAACTCTATTATCCACAGAATGGATGTCCGCTTTAAACTGATCTCGCTGATTCTGATAACTTCTGTATGTCTTAATGCCGGCATCTACTCCCTTATCTTCCTTACTCTTTTTATTGCCCTGCTGCTTATTGTGTGCCGTCTTCCTGTTAATGCCGCTGTGTCGAACCTTAAGGTTTTTTTAATCCTTGCCTCTTTTGTACTCATAGCCCGCGGGTTTACCACTCCGGGACCGTTAATACCCGGCATGGAATGGCTCGGTGTAACACAAGAGGGCCTAATCGAAGGTTCCCTGTTCGCATGGAGATTTCTCCTTGTAATCCTTATAGGTTCACTTTTTATTGTTACAACCCCGGTATCCCGGGTAAAAGCTGCTGTAGAGTGGTTTTTAAAACCGGTTCCTTTTATTCCGTCCGAAAGAGTGGGGTTCATGGTTAGCCTGACTTTAAGATTTATACCGGTTATTCTTGATCAGGAAGAAGAGATATCCCAGGCTCAGAAGGCCAGGTGCATAGAGAAGCGAAAGAATCCTTTTTACCGCCTTTCCGCACTTTCTCTTCCCCTGATACGAAAAACCTTCGAGAGAGCGGAAGAAGTAGCTCTGGCCATGGAGGCCCGGTGCTACTCCGAAAGGCCTGCACCGCTTAAACTCAAGGCAACAATCCGGGACTGGATTATGTTTGCCGTAATCGTTATAGTTTCATTTGTACTTCTTTATAGTCGAGCATAGTTCTGCGGGTTTACCCTTTGGGGGTACGCTGCTGTTTCGCTCTTAAAACGGAAGATCAGGATATACTTTGAGCATTTAAGGGTAGTTAAATGAAAGAGAAATATTTTACATCCGCTTCTATTACCGGGACTGCAGAAGAGATGCTTTACCGGATAAAACAGGCAGTAAAATTACGGGACATCAGGATTAATGCCGGAACTTCTGCACTTCTGGTTCTGGATATGCAGAAATATTTTTTTGATAAGGCATCTCATGCCCTGGTGCCCGCCGGAGAAGCGATTGTAAGCCGTATTAAAGAGCTTGGTGAGCAGTATATTAAGAAGGGATATCCCGTAATATATACGAAACATCTCAATACAGCCATGGATGCCCGGCTTATGGCCGTATGGTGGAAGGACTTAATAGAAGAGAAAAACTCCTTAAGCGGTATCATCGATGAACTGGATGTATCGAAAGGAACCCTTTTAATAAAGAGTCAGTATGATGCGTTTTATAATACGGAGCTGGAGGAAATTCTGGAAAAGAGAAGGATACGGCAGGTGATAATTTGCGGAGTAATGACTCACCTGTGCTGTGAAACAACCGCACGGTCTGCATTTGTACGGGGTTTTGAGGTTTTCTTTCCGGTGGACGGAACCGCTACCTATAACAGGGCCTTCCATATGGCGGCCCTTCTTAACCTTTCTCATGGATTTGCCGTACCGGTTATGATGAAAGATATACTGGAGGCAGTTAAATACGGCTGATGAATACAAAAGATGTATGTATTATCGGTGCAGGGCCGGCAGGAATAGCTGCGGCGATACAGTTAAAACGCTGTCGTATTTCTCCTGCCGTGTTCGAGACGGACAGGGTAGGCGGACTGGTAAAATATGCAAATCTTGTCGAAAACTATCCCGGGTTTCCAAACGGAATAAGCGGCGAAGAGCTTTCCGGACTTTTCAGAGAACAGTTTAACCGTAGTTCGATCGACATAATTCATGAAACAGTCGAAGAGGTAAATCCTGATGATAACTTATTCCGGGTTAAAACAACGCATAACTCGGTTTACTGCAGATATCTAATTGTGGCTTCGGGGACAAGGCCCGGAAAGTTTGATGATTTTCCTCTATCCGGGAAGGCTGCCGGACGTCTTTTCTATGACCCGGGACTGCTCCGGACAAAAAAGGGGAAAAGCATAGCTATTGTAGGTGCCGGGGATGCGGCTTTCGATTATGCACTTTCTCTTTCCAGGGGAAATGATATAATAATTCTAAACCGCAGGGAAAAAACCCGGTGTCTTCCGGTTCTTTCGGAGAAGATCAAAAAAAATACCGGGATAAAATACCAGTGCGGCTTCAGGATCGTAGATATATCGGGTTCGGAAAGCGGTATTGTGATCAGCGGAACGATTTCAGGTAAAGCGAAAAAAATATATGCCGATTATCTCCTCTTTGCCATAGGAAGAGAACCCGCCCTGGACTTTTTTCCCGGCGGATCCTGTAAGCATTTCCGGGAGAAAGAAAGAGAAGGGTACCTTTACTTTGCCGGAGATGTAAAGAGAGGACTATACAGGCAGGTAGCCATCTCCGTTGGAGACGGGGTTATTGCAGCTATGAGAATTTACAGAAAAATACGGGAAGGAAAAATAAAATGAATATTTTCGCTGTCACCGGCAAAGAAGAACTTGCGGTAGTATACCTTGCGGATTTCGGCAGGAACAGATCGGTGGAATTTGTAGAGTCGCTCCAGCCTGATTTACCAAGGGATAAGAAATGGGTTTTAATAGTCTCTACATTATACGGCTGCCCGGTGGGATGCCCTATATGTGATGCAGGCACAAGGTATACTGGGAAACTTTCTAAGGAGGAACTTTTTACCCAGATAGATTTTCTTGTTAAGAAGAGATTCCCGTCCGGACGAATCCCGGTTGAAAAGTTTAAGATTCAATTTGCCAGGATGGGCGAGCCTTCATTAAACTTAAACGTTCTCGATGTACTAAAAGAGCTTCCTGAAAGGTATGATGCCCCCGGCCTTCTGCCGTCCATTTCTACCGTAGCTCCGAAGGCTGCAGATACATTTTTTAAAAAGCTTCTGGAACTTAAGGAAGAATATTACAGCAGCGGCAAATTTCAGCTTCAGTTTTCTATCCACACAACAGATGAAAAGCTGAGAGACAGGTTTATCCCGATAAGAAAATGGGACCTTAAGAGGATAGGGGAATACGGAAAACAGTTTTTCCGGCGTGGAGACAGAAAAATAACTCTTAACTTTGCTCTTGCCGAGAATATGCCGGTTGTACTTGAAACAATGCTGGAATATTTCGACCCGAAAATATTTCTAATAAAGGTTACCCCGGTTAATCCTACCGGTGCCGCAGAAAAAAACGGCATTGTTTCTTATATCAAAACAGATAAATCGGAAGCCGAATACAAAATAATAGATGAACTCGATTCGGCAGGATACGAAGTACTTCTGAGTATAGGTGCTCTGGAGGAAAACGAGATAGGAAGCAACTGCGGCCAGTATGTTATGAGGCATCGATCCAGATACAGATGCAATTAAAAGAGATGAAAAAGTAAACCGGAGAGCGGATAATCGAGATAGTGCCGGCAAAAGTAGAAGAAAAAATCAGTGAACCCGAACAGGTTGTTAAAGTTCCACGGGCTTGTACACGGGCTATCAATACGACAGGTATCTACACTGTTCCTTTTGCTGTGTCGTCTGTACGCGAACCAAATTAAAGTCTCTATTTTAAAAAGGTTAGAGGAAAGAAGATGTTGCGTTTTCCATGGAAGAACCTAATGTTAAGGAAGCAGTAGAATCCGGAGATTTTATCAGATTTATGGTACACGATAGGTATAAGTATCGATGATGGCCGGTTATGGGGAAAATCAGAAGATATATGATGTGCCGGCAAGTTTTGAATGTGCAATTTTAAGTTTTCTGTCTATATCTATACCGTATGGGCAGAGTTTGTTCAGGTAACTGTAGTCTTTTTCCGTGTCCACTTTTTTCATGACCTTAAGATATGTGCTTTGTGCTAACTCTTTCTGGTCGAACCAGAATTTAAGCCGTTCTCTCAGCGCGTATTCCTGTGGATCCGGAACCCTGTAATCGTTCATCTGTCTGTCATAAATACCTTCAAGCAGAAATACTTCCATGGGATCTATGCTCTTTGTGTTTTTGCATTTACCACAGAGTCTGCAGACGTAGTCTCCAAGCTCTACGGATTTTTCGAAGGTTTCTTCCAGTTCTTCATTGTCTAAGGCTGTTTTTGTGCGAACGATTTCCATATCCTTTTCCAGATACTCCATCCTGTTAATACCAAGTACAAGTGATGCTACCGGCAGGCGAAGCGTGTAACGGATAGCTGTTTCCGGGCTTCTGAACAGGTACCCGTCGGCTAAAACCTTCATTGCCAGGATAGCTGTTTTCTTTTTTACGCACAGGGGAAGCAGGCTATCTTCGATCCCGGGGAAGTTAAACCTGTCAAAGAAATTCAGTCCTGTCATAAGGACATCGTAGTTATAATCTTTTACTGCGGGTATCAGCCCCGCAGGTTTACCGTGTCCTGTAATACCGGCAAATCGCACCTTTCCCTCGTTTCTGGCCTTAAGAACAGCTTCCATAGCCCCGCCCGGGGCAAGAATGGCTTCCGCCTCTTCCTCGGTCTGCACGGCATGCATGAACCAGATGTCAACGTAATCGGTTTTTAACCGTTTTAAGCTTCCGTGGAGTGCAGCCATCGCTTCCTTGCCGGTACGTGCTGTTGTTTTTGTAGCGAGTATAAAATCGGAGCGTCTCCCGGAGACAGCTTTTCCTATCTTTTGTTCAGAGATACCATCACCGTAGGATTCCGCTGTTTCTATGTAGTTTCCGCCCTCGTCCAGGTATCTATTAAGGAGCCTTTTAGCCTTCGAAAAGGGGATTTCTACCAGGTGGAACCCCCCAAAGCCTATGATCGATACTTCGAGGCCGGTTTTACCAAGCGTCCTTTTTTCCATATCCTTATTATGCATCGTCTGCGTCCATGTATCAAGGGATGAGACTGTTCTTAAAAGAGTGTGCAAGTGTATTCCATGCCCCGGGTTGTTATCTTAAGTGCGGAAGCCTCTATATTATCCTCAAGTTGTTGGAGCTTTGTTGCGCCATTTTTTTAAGGTTGGCGCTGTGTTTTATCGATTGTTCGTGCAGCACTTTTTAGTGATCAAGAATGTAAACTCTCTCTCGATACTAAAGGAGATATTCTTGTTACATATCTCGATGGTGATGTTTATGGTATTAAAAATAGGTTAAAGTCTATGTTTTAAACGTCTTAATGAGCTTGACTATGGAAAAGTTCCGTAGTGGAATAATCGTGCAATTAAGATAGATGTTGAAGAACAGTCAGACATGATAAGTGGCCCTGAAATTAGAAACTAAAATGGCCTTGAAATCACGTGGAAATGTCTTGTATTAGTGAACATTAAAGAATCATATTGATACTTTCCGCCCCGGGCTTCCTTTAAAAAACCCTCGTATACAGGGCTATGTGGCTGGTAAACGCCGTTTAGTGTTAAGCAAGCGCATTCTTATTTAGTGCGACATACCGGTAAACTTTAGCGGCAATCTGTTATAACGCCGCATCCATAGGTTTTTCGGATAAGGTGATACAATCGAAGAGATAAAAAAGAACGTCAAAGATGCTATAAATTGCCATTTCGATGAGAAAGAAACACCTTTATTTATCCGCTTGCATATCGTTAAAGAAGAAAAATTTGCTTATGTCTAAAATTCTTTTAAAATATTTCCTTAAAAACAGTTAGTCAATCTGCTTAAGAAGCATGGATATAAAATAATTAGAGAAACAGGAAGCCATATAAGGTTTTAAGGACAGTATCAAAATAAAAATCATAGAATAACTATTCCCGATCATAAAAAAGCAGCCAAGGGATATCTTTGTAAAAACCAAAGAGGTTGTTAAATGGCTAAAGAAACACGGGATATTAAAATAATAATAGAAAAGTTTAAAAATGAATTAAGGAAACTTGGGATTAATCCGCAGAGAACTATTCTTTATGGGTCCTATACAAAAGGTGAGCAAAAAGAAAAGATTTAGACCATTTATTGTGAACGAAAGTAATACAGATCGAATTATTGAGGAGTTGATGGGAAGGTAGAAACATGATCTCGGTTATCGATACAAACATTCTTCCGGATATATTTCTGCCGGACCCTCTTCATGGTGAATCATCCCTTAAACTCCTTAAGACAGCTTGTGAGCAGGGATCGTTGATAATCTGCGATATTATATATGCCGAGTTTGCCCATCAGTTTCATAAAAAGGATCTCCTCGATGAAGCCCTTTAGCGATTTATAAAAGCAAAGAAAGGAGATTTTAAAAAAGGTATTTCAAGAAGTATGCTCCACAATATCATAAGGGAATACAAAGATAAACGATAAGAACGAAAGAGGAAGTAAGCAAAATAAGACACAAAAACGGAAATGGAAGAATTACAGAGAATCTAACAACTGGCTGAAAGCAAACCATAGTTATAGAGAAGAGAGCCGAAAGATATCACGTTCGAAGTTAAGGGGCTTATTTACAAATCCAGCCGAAATGTTATCGGGCCAATGCTCGCATGGACACGAGGTATTGTTTTAATGAAAAATGTATATTACAATAATTACAGTAATTTAAAGTATATATTTAATTTATGGGCTGAAACGGGGTAATATAAGGAAAAAGAGAAGTAGTAATATTTTTTACGAGGGTTGGACCTACCCTGAAATAGTAGAAACGGAAGATATAGATGCAGGGGAAATAGCGAAACTGCTTAAGGGAAAGCTTAAAGAAAAGGATATAATTCTTATACATTGGCACAGAGATGGCTTAAAGGAAGAAGAAAAAGATTTTATCCGCAGTGGAAGATGAGTCTAAAATATCAAGCAGAAATTGCTTGAAAAGCTGCTTGAAAAGCTGGATAAACGTCTTAAGTAGGATTATAAGTATTTTGAAGGTTTTCGGGGCTGCAACAGACTATGGGAAGTTGCAATTTATAATGAGAATAGGTTTTAACCTCCACGCGGCTCTTATTAGGATTATCATATGATAGAAATAATTAAAAAAGCTGTCATTTCATTATTTAGGGAAGAAGAAGGGATACTTGCTGTTTATTTATTGGGGAGCGCCGCGCGAAATGAGTTAAGACCGGGGAGTGATATAGATATTGCAGTTTTACCGGTAATGGGAGAGAAACTTCTTTCCCGGAGGAGAATTGAGCTTGCGAATGAATTGTCATATAAATTGTCTCGAACTGTTGATATTGGTGAAATATCTTCATTAAACCTTATCTATGCAAGTGAAGTATTTAGTACAGGTATATGTCTCTATTCTACGAATCAGGAAAAAGCAGATCTATACAGGGCTTCTCTGTTGGGGATGTATGTTAATTTTAACTATGAAAGAAGAGAGGTTCTAGATGCCTACAGAACCTGATAATATTATGTTAAATAAAGCGGCTATAATAGAAAGATCCTTAAATAGAATGAAGGAGGAATATAGAAAAGATACCGAATTAACGAATTATACTTTTATTGACGCTATGATCTTAAATATTGAGAGAGCATGTCAGGCTGCAATCGATCTGGCTCTCCATCTTATTGCCGTTAATCATGCCGGTATGCCCCAAACAAGTGCAGATGCTTTTATCTTATTAAATAAGCAGAAAATAATATCTGAAAAAACGGCGCAGTCAATGGTAAAGATGACGGGTTTTTGTAATATTGCAATACACGAATATCAGGAACTTGAAATAGAAGTACTTCGAATTATTGCTGAAAAAGAATATGAGTCGTTAATAAACTATTGTAAGGAGTTGGGAGTAAAAATAAAGGTTAGTAAGTAGTGGAATAAAACGTTTGATATCCGGGATAGTTTGGAAATCGAATAAGGAGAATATACTGCTTAAGCTTTTGGATACTCTATATTCACCGAAGGTTATACAAATTTGATTGGGAGGGCAGTTCATCTAAATATATCAGATTTTACACTTCATTCTATTGGAGTAATTCTTTTTAGGCAAAAAGAAGATCGATCATTTCTATAATTTATTTCGGATATACTGATAAAAGTAAATCTTCTTTCTTTACAAAATAAATACAGAAAGTGCTGTTTAGCATTTCGTTTTTTTAAGGAGAAACCATGATTCTCTACTGTTTTTTCGATTAAATATAATTTTAAGAAGTACAGAGAATTTAAGTACGGGAAAAATGCCAAAAAAGAAGCTTATCTTCGAAAACTTCTACTATACCTTGTAGGGTTTAGCCGGTAGAATCTAAGGCAGGGAGGATGTACTGTTTTACTTTACACCTTTTATAGGCTGTAAAAAATGGTTCTTTTTTCGAAAATGTAAGAGATTATGCTGTTGAATTCTTAAGGACATTCTGGCAGGTGATGAATACAGGGAGCCTGAAAAGAATTATCTAATTAAGGCTTCCGATTATTTAAAGGAATAATTCTTGAACAACAGGAAAATGTTAAAACTTTCGCTGGATTTCGGTATTTCTGCTTCACAGCAGGAAACAAAAGAGGCCGTGAACAGGACAATAAGTGAGATACTTAAGGAATGTTTCTGGGATTACAATTTTTCAAACGAGGATATTGTAAAAATAGTAAAGTCGGACAGTTTTTCTGAGAAAATGTTTCTCTTTCAGAAAATTCTATCCAACAGCACTAATATGCTGAAAGCTCTAAGGATATTTACAAAAGAGGATTTAAAAGAACTTCTTAATAAATATAGAGTACCCGCCTTTAATCATGAGTTTCTACAGAAAAAGAAGGAAATAGCTGAGTTTGTGTTTTTTAATAAAAAAACTGAAATTGCCTCTCTGAAATGGATAAGAAGCTGAAACATGAATAAAGCGAGTTATACAGAGTTATATAAAATACAGGATAAGGTTTTCGATATAGTATTTTCACTCGATCATGATTTTTATCTAACCGGCGGTACATGTCTTGGAAGGTTCTACTGGGAAAAACGCTACTCGGATGATCTTGATTTCTTTGCTAACGGTTCCAGCCTGTTTGGCATAAATATAAGGAATATTATAAATGAGCTTTCCAAGAATCTTTCCGTTAAAGAAGAGGTGGAATCCAAAGATTTTGTAAGATTAATAGCAGATGATATACTCCGGTTGGACTTTGTAAATGATAGGGTTCCGAGATACAA
>QILZ01000120.1 GCA_003233545.1 Spirochaetales bacterium | reverse complement strand
GGAAATGAGTCATTACTGTTTCCTGTTTTTGAATGTGCGAGTATATTTTTTAATTCAATCCCGGATGAAACAAAAGGAGCAAGAAGCGGAGAATGTTCATGTGACAGGTTAAAGACCCTGTTTTGAGTTTTTAATATTTCATTCAGTTCCCTTGCATAGGTATTAAGAACAAGATCACTCTTTATATCGACGTTGTTTTGAGTTTTGATATTTCTTAAAGGTCTCTGCATAATCGCTTTTTTACTGGAACCTGTCAGCGGGGAAAGGCGGCTGCTGTTTATTATCATAAGCCTGTAAAAAGTGGAATCGTTGGCATGAGTTTTTTCTTTCGGATAACTAAAATCCAATCCTGCCAGGAAAACAGGCCCGGAAGAAATATGAAGTGCAGTGTAAACAGCCGCAGCTCCTACGGATCCTAAGGGGGGAATCGAGTATGGAAGCAGATTAAAGGATTTCATTCTTTTAAAAAGACTTAAAGCAGCAAATGACGAATGGTACAGATAAACCGCTTTAAAATTAATTTCCCGGAACAAAACAGGATTAACCGTTATGTCGGTTATCAGGATTGCATCGGGAAATCTATAAGGAATAAAATCGGCAAAATTACCTATCTGTGCATCCAGAGTAAATATAAAGTCAGGTTTAATACCTACGGTTCCAAGTACAGGCAGGGCGGTATCTACCGATACTATAACGAAATACTTTCTGAACTTTTTAATAATACCTATATTATCTTCGAGGCTTGGTCCTGCACCGATAATCAGAATGGGTTTATCTATGACGATGGAATCCGTGCTGCCGCAGTGCTTAATATACTGAAGATTATCGATGATATTCTTTATCCAGAGTGTATTCATATTTATTAAGGTTATTCTGTTCTGCCAGTATGATTGTATTGCATCTTCTAATGCATGCTGTACGGCATCGTATGTTTGACGGTAGAGATGGTACCCGCGTGACAGGTAGAGAGGCTCGAGTCTTCTTATATGATCAATTCCGATATTCTTAATAAAGTTGACTGCCTGTGAAGGATTATCCGTCCTTATTACGGACAATCTGCGGTCGGATGGAATATCAGTGATAGTCTGATCAATAAAAAGTCTCATCAAAGCCTGATCCGCTTCCACACAGAGGATATATGTATTTCCCGGGATTTTGTCTATAAGCCGTTTTAGCCCGTACCCTAAAGCAGGAGAGGGGATATAGATAAGTGTGTTTTCCCGAACGGAAAATCTCCCGACCCTTTCGGTTACCGAACCCTCCGGGTCGATTGTAGAATAAAGGTACCTGCCTCTATAAAGTACGTTTTGTCCCCTGCCTGTAGTTTTAACCAGGGGAGTTCCGTCCTGCATACTATGATTTCGGTGCTATGTATTTATAAAATGTTTCATTAAAATTATCAACAAGCTTTTTGGGATCGGTCAGATATGCCTGCAAATCCGATTGATCGGTCGTACGGACATAGTAACTATAATATCGATCCAGAATTTTCTTATCCTGGTCTGTGAGCTTTTTCTCACCTGTAAACTGAAGTACAAGGACCTGGTCATCGAGAAGAACAGGTTTGGAAATCTCGTCTTTTTTCAGGGAATAAGCTGTTGTAAAGAATTCTTTACTGTAATTGGCTGTTGCCAGAGAAGGTTTTCCTCCCTTGCTCTTTACGGGTAAATAGGAAAATATATTCTGATAATTAAGAGGAAAGTAGTTTGTCATGTAGGGAACAACATTAAGTGTGCCGCTGGCATCAAAAAAACTTGTCTTGCCTGCTGTCTGAACAAATTTATTCGCCTGAGCCATAAAATAATCTTCCACCTTTCCCTTTTCATACCGCATTATATATTTTCGTGCCGTATCCAGGGCATCCTTATTTTCAAAGTCAGGTTTTATTACAGGTGAATTGGATCTGAATATCATCCATCCGAAATTACTTCTGATGACATCACTGATTTCTCCCTCTTTCATGGAAAAAACTTTTTTTAAGTCTTTTTCGGATTTAAAATCATCCTTAAGCTGATAGTAGTACTGCCATCCCATGTCGCCTCCTTTTGCAGCATAACTATCCTTGGAATAGGTTTTGGCAAGTTCCTCGAAACTGCTTACCTTATCGTTGAGTTTGTTTTTTATTTCCATGGCATCCGATTCTTTGGTTTTTATAAGAATCCTGCTTAATTTGATCTTTTTAAAGAGGCTGCTGTTTTTATCCGCAAAGTTCTTTACTTCCTTATCAGGATACCGGGTAAAAGGAAATGTTACAAATGTAAAACTTCTTTCCGGCTCTGCCATGCTTTTAAAAAAATCTTTTTCTTCTTTGCTCGAGTAAATGGATCCTAAAAAATCAGACAGATACTGATCGTGAAGTAATTGTTCACGAAAATATTTCCGGGTACTGAATTTTTCCGAATTCGGAGTGTCGTTATATCTTTCTTCACTGAATTTTCCGTTTACCGTGTAGGGACCGGATTTGATTATTGCTTTATCAAGCCGGTTTTCAGAGATCCATATACCGCTTTTTTGTATTTCCAGAAGTATAGCGGTATTCATTACGGTTCTGTCAAAGGCACCTCTCCATACTTTGTATGTTTGAACCTGTATAGAATCGGATTCTCCGCCCTGCCGGACCTGTTCCCCGATCAGGGCTCTTTGTTTTGCAAAATAGTTTCCGGGGGTATAAACGATTTCTTTTCCTTCATATGTTCCGAATACAAGCCTGTTCCCCCTTCCTATTTTTGATGCAACAGGCAAACCTATAAAAGTGACAACAACAAGTACGAGAATACCGATAGTAAAAGCGTAGAGGAATGGATGCATTTGTTTCTTTTTATCCGCTGAAGTTTCTTTTTTCTTTTTGAGATTTCTTTTAGTTTCTCTTGATAGCATGATAGTTCCTTACCTTTATATTGTTAATGTTTTAAAAATTGTACACTAACATCAAACATTTTAATTGTCAATTATGAAGAAAATAACTATTAATGAGCGTACCGGTTACGCTTGACATTTAACAGGGACTTGTTTATATTACCTGTACAAAACGGGGGCGTGGCGAAGCTGGTTATCGCGCCGGCCTGTCAAGCCGGAAGCCGCGGGTTCAAGTCCCGTCGCTCCCGTATTCCCCTTTTTAAAGGGGGTTTTTTTTCGGGCTGTAGCGCAGGGGCTAGCGCGCTCGGTTCGGGACCGAGAGGTCGGCGGTTCAAATCCGCCCAGCCCGAAGTATATTCGCCCCGGTTAAACTAATCTGTTTCAGTTTATAACTTCCCTTTCCGAATATTCAGTTAGAAACCTATAAATATGAAGCGAAATATACTTATTTTAATATCATTTTTATTAATCCTCCAGGCGGTATTTGCTGAAAAGAGAGAATATCGCATTCAAAAAGGTGAAACACTGTATAGAGTGTCAAAGAAATTTAAAGTTCCTCTTGATATTCTTGTAAAGATAAATGGAATAAAAGACGCGACAAAATTAAAGGAGGGCACCAGACTTGTTATTCCCGCATATCATATAATGGAAAAAGGTGAAACTTTATACGGAATAGCAAAGAACTATGATGTATCGCTGGATCTTCTCATATCTTTTAATGCAATATCTGATCCCACTAAAGTAAAAACAGGTGACAGGATTTATATACCTTTATATACACAGACTAAGGACAAGGTTAGTACTGTTTCTGTACGGACTAAGAGAAAGACAGGTATTGTTTCTACCGGCAGCAGCTTGTTGTGGCCAATTAAAGGTACAATGGAAAAGCTGCGCGGTAAAATCAGGGGCATCCTTATAAAGAGCCGACCCGGTACATCTGTTATATCGGTTTCTTCCGGTGTAGTCATATGGTCGAGTCCGTACAGAGGATACGGCAGAGTCGTTTTTATTGAATCCGGTAATGGTTATATCTATGGATATCTCGGAAACAGTGAAATCTATGTAAAAGTCGGTGATGAAATTGCAATAGGAACAACTCTGGGAAAATTGGGAATTAATGCTCATGATAATACCGCACAACTTATCTTTATGGTTTATAAGAATGGCAGGCCGGTAGATCCGTACAAAGCTCCGAGAATTTAAAAAAATAAGAAAAATTAATATTTTTTATTGACATAATATTAGAGATATTATAGATTTTAATTATATTCGAATAAACTGTATTAATGGAGATTGTTGTAATGTATAACAGGCAAACAGGTACTGTCGTGACAGATTTCTGCATTCATTCTGGTAGGATGGTTGCTTATACCGGGAACGGTACTGCTAACCATAGAAATTCGCTTGCAGTTTATCTTCGTCAGATATCCAGATTCCCATTGCTGGGCAGAGAAGAAGAACGCAATCTGGCTTTTAAAATCGAAAAGACTCGTAAAGAGCTTTCCGAATTATCGGAAAACTATAAGGATTCCAGACTTGATCCGCTGGATTATAAAAATAAAAAGGATGAAATCGAGAAAAGAGTCGTTGATTTAAAAAAACAGATGATTAATGCCAATTTAAGGCTGGTAGTATCCATAGCAAAGAAATATCAGCATTACGGACTTTCCTTGATCGATCTGATCGACGAAGGAAACATCGGTTTAATCGAAGCTGTCGATAGGTTCGATTACAGAAAGCAGTGCAGATTTTCCACTTATGGCACATGGTGGATAAAGCAGGCAATTGTAAAGTCTCTATCCGAAAACGGTCATTCCGTGCGGATACCTATCTATATGCTTAATACAATCAAGAAGGCTTACTATGCTGCGCGCCTGCTTACGCAGAAACTGGGCAGAGAGCCGAAAATCGGCGAACTGGCTGAGTATATGAATCTTTCTGCCGATAAAATAAAAGAAATTATAGCCTTGTCGCAGGAAACAGCGTCCCTCGATTCACCTGTGGATGATGATCAGCAGACAAAGTTATCCGATCTTATAGAGGATAATCTGTTTGCTGTCCCGGAAGAAATAGTGTTTAATATTGCTCTTCAGGATACAATTAGTGAAGTTATTAAAAAACTTTCGAAGAGAGAAAAGAAAATTATCGAATTGCGTTTCGGCCTGACAGGCGAGGGACCGTATACCCTGGAACAAACAGGCAGATGTCTTGGCATAACAAGAGAAAGGGTCAGACAGATACAGGAACGTGCACTGAACAAACTTCGTCATTTTCGTATAATTAAAGAGCTCAATAGAGTTTATCAGTAATCTGCAGATTTTATCCTTACATTGTATAAAGATTAGTTCCGATAATAAAAACATGATTATTGACATCACAATAATCTCAACATACAATAAAGTTCTATAAGGATTTTCGATGTTAAATTACTTTTCTATGAGCAATCTGACCGTTGTAACACCTCTTAAGATTATAAAAAAGGGCAGTATTAAAATTAAGAATGGAACTATTGGGATATCAGGTAAAAGAGCAGAGTATAATATAGAATTTGATGATAACATTTACTGTTACCCTGCGATAATTAATGTTCATGATCATTTAAGAGGAGATTACCTTCCGAGAGTCGGACCCGAACCTGGTAAATACTATCTTAACTGGTCGTACTGGGATAATGATCTTAAATCTTCACCGGTTTATGGGGAGAGGGCGAATATAAGTGTCGATAACTGCTATTTCCTGGGTGCTTATAAGAATTTATTTTCCGGTACGGTAACTGTTAATGATCACTTTCCTCATGAATTTAACGAACCGTTTATTCCGAAGCTGCCTGTCAGGTTAATAAGTGAATATACTCTTGCACATGAGTGTTCTTCTTTTGATCTGAAATGGGGAGACGGTATAGAAATAGAGCATAAGAGAGCTCTGCAGCGAAATTATCCGTTTATTACCCATTTGGAGGAAGGTTTCGATGCCGAATCACAACGGGGTATTGAAATACTCGAGGATTTAGATTGTCTCGATGATCATGACGTATTTATTCATTGTTTGGGCTTCTCCGAACAGGATATTAAAAAGGTAAAAAATTCAGGTGCCTCCGTTGTATGGTGTCCTGCATCCAATATTTTCATGTTTAACGTGACATGCAAAATAAAAAAAATGATAGAAGCGGGAATCAATATCTCCATTGGTACGGATTCCACTCATACAGGATCTATAAATATTCTTGCAGAAATGAGATATGCCCGTAAGTTATACAGACGGATGTATGGTGAAGATCTACCGGCTAAAAAAGTAGTAGAAATGGTAACGGTAAATCCTGCAAAGGCTTTTAGAATGCATGATCGTATAGGGAGTATAGAAGAAGGTAAACTGGCGGATCTTTTACTTATTCGGGCCGACGGTCAGGATCCCTACGAAGCTCTTGTAAATACTGCGATGGAAGGAATAGAACTGTTGTTCAGGGCCGGAGTTCCGGTATACGGATCGAGTAAATATAGGGATTTGTTTGATATTAAGGATGTTGATTATACTGAAATTAGTGTTAAAGGCAGACCTATGCTGGTTCAGGGAGACCCTGCAGGATTGATGTATGACATTAGAGAAGCCGTTGGCTTTGAGAAAAAGCTTGATTTTATGCCTATGGATAGGTAGGGTAGGAGTGTATAGTGTCACCTAAAGCGATTCAGTACAGAGCAAATTCGATTATTTTTTTCAAGGGTGATATTAGTGATAAAGTATACATCCTGAATTCCGGAAAGGTTAGCTTGAATTATATCGACATCGAAACGGGACAGGAGGTTCATGATTTAATAAAGACAGGCGAATTTTTCGGCGTTAAATCTGCATTCGGCAGATATCCGAGAGAGGAAACAGCGGTGGTTTTGCAGGATTCAGCTGTAATTGCCTTTAGTGTACCCGAATTCGAACAGCTTATCTCGAAGAATACAAGAATTATAATGAAAATGCTGAAGGTATTCTCCAATCAGCTCAGGAGAATACATAATCAGGTACAAAATCTTCTTTACACGGAGGAACAGGTAAATCCGGAAACAGGATTATTCAAAATAGGTGAATACTATCTTACGAATAAAAGATATCATCAGGCACTTTATGCGTACAGGCGTTATCTTGTATACTATCCTTCCGGTGTTCATTCTTCAGAGGCCACTAAAAAGATCGAGACAGCAGAGGAGTATTTGCAAAAGTACGGACAGGGGAAGGGTCCTGCCGGTGTTTCTCAGAAAAGTACCGCTTTTGTGGAAAAACCGCAGAAAACAAAAGAATTGTCTAACGTTGCACAACAGTACTATAACGCCGTTAGTTTGATTAGCCAGCAGAAATATGAAAATGCATACTCTGAATTCAAGAAGATTATAGATCAGGGTAATGATGAAGAATATCTGGCAAAATCCCGGTATGAAATGGGAAGATGTTTATTCTTTATGAAAAAATATGAGGACTGCATAAACACATTTTCCGGTTTGATACAAAAATATCCTACACATCCGGATTTAAAAGATGCGCTGTTCTTTGTGGGTAAATGTTACCAGTCTCTCGGGGACCAGGTCAAAGCTGAAGGTTTTTACAATAAGATAATGACAATGATTTCGGAAGATGAACCACTGTACAGAAAGGTTAAGAAAGCCCTGCGGTCAGTTAAGGAGAATGTCTAATGAACGGCGGTAATTCGATGTTTACAAGATTCGGGGTAACCTTCCAGAAAGGTGATATTATATTTTGTGAGTATGAACCCGGAGATAACTTTTATTTGATACAATCCGGGAGAGTACAGATTCTTAAAATTATGGGTGACATTGAAAAAACTATCGATATACTGCAGCCGGGTGAAATATTCGGGGAAATGGCGATTTTAGAGGAAGCGCCCCGGTCTGCAACTGCCGTAGCACTCGATCAGGTCAAAGCTCTTGAATTTAATCGTGAAAATTTCGAAATACTTATGCAGGGAAATCCTCAGATTGCTCTAAAACTGCTTAAGTTATTTACAAAAAGGATATATGACCAGAAACGAAGATTTATGATTCTAACCCTGGATGATATCGAAGCACGGGTCGCCGATGTTTTCCTTATGCTTGCGGAAAAAACATCTTCGGACATGGAAGGAATAGATAAACGTGAATTTGCCACCACAATAGATGATATCGCTCATTGGGCGGGAATGTCGCCTGCAAAATGCAGGGAAGTGCTTAACCATTTTCTCGTTCAAAGACGGGTGGAAATATTTCCTGATAAAATAGTGGTAAAAAACATCAATGACTTTGCCAGGTTTGTAAGTTCAAAGAGAAAATACCAGGAGTAATCTTGCTTTTTCCCGAAATATTTAAAAATATATACTTTTTAACCCTTTTTACCTTGACAACACTACTGTTTAAAGAGAATTATTAACTAAAATATCAAAAAGGAGGCAGATATGCTCAAAAAAACCAAAGTTTTATGGCTTATTTTAGCCATAAGCATGGTACTGCCAGCTTCGATGCTATGGGCAGCCGGATCGAAAGAAGCAGGGCCTGTGAAGTTAGGAGGGTTAGTTCCGCTGACAGGTGCTCTGTCCGAGTTCGGAGCAGGATTTAGAAAAGCCGGAGATATGGCTGTAGAACAGTTTAACGAAGCAGGATTTAAGCTGGCAATAAAATATGGGGATACGGAGACCTCTGCTATTCCCGGTGTGGGGGCAGCGCGTACTCTGATCGATGTGGAGAAGGTTGTGGCATTAATCGGTGCTGCTGCAAGCGGTGTTACACTGCCGATTGCAGAGTCTGTTGCCATTCCCAATAAAGTACCCATGATTTCAAATGCATCGACCTCTCCGCTTTTAACCTACCTGCCGGCAGATCAAGGCAAGGATTTTCTCTTTAGGACTGCTCCTTCCGATGCTCTTCAGGGAGTTGTTCTTGGTAAGGTAGCTATCGACGAAGGTTACAAGAGGGCTGCAGTGCTCTGGGTAAACAATGCATATGGTCAGGGACTCATGCAGGAATTTAAAAAATCTTTCGAAAGCAGAGGCGGGCAGATTGTCGCTTCGGTACCTTATGACGAGAAACCTGCTCCGACATATGTATCAGAGCTTAGAAAGATAATGGCATCCAAGCCGGATGTTATGCTTGCCCTGGGATATCCGGGACAGGCGACTGTGTATTTAAAAGAGTTTTTGGAAGCCGGATACAACAAAACAACAAAGCTTCTCTTCTGCGATGGTACGAAGTCGGTTAAGATGCCGGAAGCTCTCGGAGCAAAGAATCTTGCAGGTTATGTAGGAACGGCTCCCGGAAGTGCAGGCGGAAAATCGCTCGATAATTTCAAGGCAGACTATAAGGCAAAGTACGGGGAACTTCCACCGCTTCCCTTTATGTCAAACTATTACGATGCGGTTGTTATAGCGGGTCTTGCGGCTGCTGCGGCAAAGGCAAAAGGAAAAGATGTGACCCCTGTAAATCTACGTGATGAGCTTCGTTTTGTTGCAGACCCTCCCGGAGTAGTTGTTTATGCAGGTGAGGCTGGTATAAAGAAGGCTCTTGAACTACTTAAAGCGGGTAAAGATATCAACTACGAAGGAGCATCAGGATCTCAGGATTTTGATAAGAATGGTGGCGATGTTATTACACCGATAGAATTATGGAAATATATAGATAAAGCGCCGTATATAGAAACTGTAAAGATGATTAATCCATAGATTCAGCGTTAAGATGGAAGGCCGGTTAAAAAACCGGCCTTTTTTTATTATGCTCTTCGAAATTTGACAGGCAGGTGTTGTTTTTTTAAGACGGTTGAAGGGAAAACAAATAATGAGATATGTGAAGTGGCAGGGGAAACAGGATTCAGGACAAGCGAAACTTGAATTTCAGGGAGGTGCCTCGGGCTTGCCCGTGGGGTATCCAGATCAATATGGTCTTAAAAGAAAGATTGGTTTACTCGATGAGATTTCTTAATTTTCTATAGATGTTCCTCTTTGTTCGGATAATTTCTGTGATAGATATTTTATACTAAATGGCTTTTGGATAAAGCCTTTGCATCCTCTGTCAAGGATCTTCTGTGCACTGCCATTTATGCTATAACCACTTGATAGAAGGACTTTTATATCAGGATTTAACTCTCTTAAACGGTCATAAGTCTCTCCGCCGCCCATATCCGGCATGATCATATCCAGGATGACTATATCAATCTTGTCCATATTATTTTCATAGACCTCTATGGCCTCTTTGCCAGATCGGGCTATGAAAACCTTAAAGCCCAATTTTTCTATCATCTGACCCCCCACATTAATAATCATTTCCTCATCATCTACAAGAAGGACAGTCCCGGAACCTTTCATCAATACATCCTTGGGAAGCCCTTTTTGCTCGGTCACCTCTTTTTCGGAGGCAGGAAGATATATGTTAAAGGTAGTCCCTTCTCCCTTTTCGCTGTAAACATTGATAATCCCGCCGTGATTCTTTATAATACCATATACAGAGGCCAGTCCTAAGCCGGTTCCTCTTCCAATGTCCTTGGTGGTAAAAAAGGGATCAAAGATTCTTTGCCGTGTTTCTTTATCCATACCCACACCGGTGTCTGTAACAGAGATTTTTACATATCTGCCGGGTCTGACATTATAGGGCTTTATATAGCTTTCATCGAGTTTGACGTTTTCCGTCTGGATATAGAGATTCCCGCCACCCGGCATAGCCTGCCATGCATTAATGTAAAGGTTCATTAGTACCTGCCCCATCTGTCCCCTGTCTACCTCTATAGTCCAAAGATCCTGTTTGTATTTTTCCCGAATCTTGATTTCCTTTTTTGCGGCGCCGAACATACGATTCTGATTCTTGATTAGTTCATTTATATCTGTGGGCTTAACCTCGTACTTTCCGCCTCTCGCAAGACCTAAGAGTTGCTTTGTCAGCTCAGCGCCATTCTGGACATATTGTTGAATATTTTTCAATTTCTCATAATGGGAGTGACGCGAATCCACATCCAGTAATATCAGAGAAACGTTTCCCTGAATACCCATAAGCAGGTTGTTAAAATTATGGGCAATGCCCCCGGCCAGAGTGACTAAAGACTGCATCCTCTGAGCTGCATGGAATTGGGCCTCGAGTCTCTTTCTTTCGGAGGTATCACGAAGAATAACAAGTATCCCTGCCGGTTTTCCTTCATGATCATGATATCGGGAAGCGCTGATGCTGATATCTGCCAGGCGGCCGTCCTTTGTATATCTTTTTGTTTCATAATTCTGAATGGCTTTTCCTTCCTCGACAACCTCTTTGATGCCGGCCATTGTAGCTTTCCTCTCAGATTCAGGGACAAACGGTATCCGCTTTCCCTCCACTTCCTCCATAATCCATCCAAAAACCTTTGTGAATGAAGGATTTATGTAGCTGGCCTTTCCTTCCATATCATAGATGGCTATTGGATCGGCCGATGTATGAAGAAGGGAACGATAGGCTTCTTCAGCCCTTTTTGATTCATCATAAAGCTCTTTAAACTTTTCTTTGCTCTCCCTTAGCTCCTCCTCAGCCCTCAGACGCTTGGTAATATCCCTGATGATGCCCTGACATCCGATTATCCTTCCGTCATCATCCTTTCTTATACTCGCAGTGAGGAGACAGTCCATCTGCGTTCCATCCTTTTTTTTGAACTTGATCTCATATTCTTTATGAGCTCCCTTTCGCTTGATCTCATCGAGGGATTCTAACCTGTTCTCGGGAAAGACATAGATCTCTTCTGCATTCATCCCGATCATCTCTTCTCTTGTATAGCCGAAGAGATCCAGTATGGCCTGGTTTGCTTCAATAAATTCGCCTTCCCAGGTGTTAAGGAAAATAGCATCCCTTGAATCTTCGAAGAGGGTGCGGAACTTCTTCTCGCTTTCACCCAATGCTTCCTCTGCACGTTTGCGAGCAAAAATATTGACTAAAAGAAACAATATGATCGATATAAGCCCGGCTATACCGGCTGTAACCGACCAGATCAGGCCTTTATGTTCCGAATAGAATGAATAAGGTTTATTGATAACGATGCTTCCTGCCGGCAACTGAGTTATTTTGATGCCAAACCGCTTCATTTGTTTATAATCAAACATATACCGATTCGAACTTTCCTTGACGATGGGAATATCCCTGGGCTTTTCACCATTCAAAATACGCACGGCAATCAGGCCTACCGTCTCTCCCTGAGCAAATCCGCTGATGAGCCTGCCCCCAACAATCCCATGACCAAGGAAAAAGTCCCAGAAGCTATATATAGGAACACTGCTGACTGCCGCCATCATTTCGGAAGCACGTTGGAAAGGCATTGCCACGCCTTGTTCATCTTTTATTGAACTTATTATCAGTATAAGGCTATTGTGGGACAGCCCCCTGATATGGTTTTGCACCTGTCTAATATCGAGGCCTTCTACGAATGTAAAGTCGATGGAATTTCTATAATCTGGAATTATTTTCTGAAGGTTTTCTTTGTTTGCTAAATAGGTCGGTGTTCCAGATCCATACATAATAATATGCCGCGTTTGCGGGTGCAGCTTCAGGGCTATGTCGATGGTCTTCCCGAATTCCACGGCCTCTACGGTACCGGTATACAGCTTGTGCCCTTTTAGCATGGAGTTCTGAAAATCGTTCACCCCGCAAAAGGCTACAGGGGTTTCAGGAAATAGATCATTTCGATGTTTGAGCAGAAAACTAAAGGCATTATTATCCGAACTAATGATAACATCGAATTTCCGTTTTTTGAACTTATATCGAAAAAGTTTATAG
>QILZ01000296.1 GCA_003233545.1 Spirochaetales bacterium | reverse complement strand
TATCGGAATAAGTGTCTTCATCCGCCTTTTTCTTTTCATGTGATATGACAAGTTCATACCCTGAATTCTCCACCGCCTTTGCCATTTCTCTCTCCGAAACGACATTCGGATCGATTATCACAGTTGCAGCTTCCGTTGCAATATTTACAGAGGCTTCCTTAACACCCGGCACCTTATTTAAAGACTTTTCCACAGTTGCGGCGCAGGATGCACATGTCATTCCTTTTACCGGGTATGTTTTTTTCGTATCGACCTTTTCCTCTTCTACTTTGTACAGAGATGCGTCATACCCTGTACCCTTTACAATACCTATAAGTTTGTCGGGATCCAGATTATCTCCCTCTATAGTTGCTCTTTCTATTGCAAAATTCACAACCGCCTTTGTATATTCTGACTTATTTAATGCCTTCTCGATCGTCAAAGCACAGGATGCGCACGACATCCCTTTAAGATCCAAAACTACCTTACTCATTTTCTTAACCCTCCATGGTCGATACAACTCTTTTAATAGTATCGCTTATCTCTTCCAGTCCTTTTACATCGAAAAGATCGATCGATCCCGTATCCTGATCGAATATACTATTACCGGGAGCCTGTATATTCTTAAAATCGTATTCTTCCAGAACAGAAAATCTTTCCAGTGCAATCTCGGGCTTAAAAGTGCCTTTTAAAATCTCAAGATTGCCCTCTCTAATTCTGAGTTTTACCGTTTTCATTATAATTACCTCCATGACAAACCGGGTAAATTTTCCGAAACATATATACCCCCACCAGGGGCGGGTATATATTGATAATAATAGCTTCCCCCGGTTATGTCAAACAAAAAGATTAAATTATTTATGTTAAAGAGATAAAATCCGTATGGCAGGTTTAAATTTTATATTGTATCATCCGGATATTCTATGACGGTTTCCGTTATCCCTTTATCTTCACCAACCTTAAAGGCCCTCAGTTCTCCTTCTTTAACGGAATAAATTACATAAAATATATCCGGATCCTGTGCAAGCTTTATATCTTCCTTCGACATCCGTGCCGGTGTCGAGGGATGGCTGTGAAATACAGCTATCAATTCCAGGCCTTCCTGATTTGATTTATCCAGTACGGCAAACTGTTCCTCCGGATCAAAAGAAAAATGTTCATCGCTGTTATCCGCATTTCTCATCGGGTAGAATTGTTTTACGATTAAACCAGTGCCGGCAAGATAACCGCATGCTTCTACGGGCATCTCGCTGTTTGAATAATCAACGATCTTCTTAAAAATACTGCGGGGTATAACGATCATTTTTCTATCTCCACCCTGTAAACATTACCCTCGACCCTGGTAATGCCGAGTATCCTGTATCCCTGCTCTACTGCCGATTTAGGAACATTCTCTAAAGGCTCGCCCGATGAGAGTATAACTTCCAGAATCTCGCCCGTTTTTAATTTTTCAAGTTCCAGTTTTGTTTTAACAAAAGTCATCGGGCAATGCTCTTTTGTTATATCGAGTTTATATCTTTTCATAATCTATATAAAGAGTGTTCTGCCGTTCTCTGATAATTCGAGAAATTTGGCAACACCCAAAATCTCCTTTATTTCCGGAATAAAATCCTTTTTTTCCAGCCCCAGTATAACCATGGACATTTCACATATATAAAGGTTGATATTCAAGGCTACGGCCGCTTCCGTTAGTTGTTTTAACGTGGCAACATTTCTTTTTTTCATAAGCGAGGTCATAATCTTTGTACTTGTACCCAAAAAGTTCAATCTGCTCATAGGCAGGTTTTTAAAACCTCCCGAGAGAAAGTTAAACATTCCCGCAGGCAGTCCTTTACCCTTAAACCTTCTGCCCTTTTTTAGTTTTACTATATTCAACCCCCAGAAGGTAAAGAACATATTGACCTCATAATTGACAGCCGCTGCTCCTGTTGCCATTGTAAAAGCGGCAACCGCTTTATCGAAATCCCCGCTGAAAACAACGAGGGAAAGCTTTTTACTCTGCTTCTCCGTAATAATCATTGTGCAAAACCCTCCAATGCAAGGATAAAATCAGAAATTATATCCTGAATATTCTCTATTCCGACGGAAATTCTTAACATATCCTGATAAACACCTGCATTTAACATCTCCTCCTCGGTGCAGTCATGATAGATAGTCGAAGCAGGATGGATAATGAGCGTTTTAGCATCCCCGAGATTTGCAAGATTTTTAACAAGCTTTAATCTGTTTATGAACCTGTAACATCTTTCCTTCGACCCGAGTCTGATAGTTAAGAGACTTCCGAATTTATCTTTAAACTGCTTTTCCGCAATTGTAAAGTATTTTGAACTTTTAAGACCCGGGTAATTAACCGATACCACCTCAGGCTGTTTCGTAAAAAATTCGGCAAGTTTTAATGCATTACTGCAGTGTTTTTCCATTCTAAGGCTTAAAGTTTCCAATCCCTGAAGCTGAAGAAAGCTTCCCGTATTCTGTATAATCTGCTTGTGCAGGATGTAGAGAAAAGCATTTTTACTGCCATATTTTCCGGCTGCTTCCCGCAGAAGACTGCTGTCCGCTCCCGCCCAGTTATACTTACCTGTATCGACTATAAGGCCGCCTATCCCGCTGCCGTAACCTGATATAAACTTTGTCGCGGAATGGATAACAACAGCCGCTCCATAATCCCCGGCTTTTAACATATAAGGCGTCGTAAGTGTACCATCTATAACAAGAGGAATATTATACTGCCTCGATATATCACCCGTTTTTTTTAGATCCGGTACATCGAGTCTTGGATTTCCTATTGTTTCGATAAATATTAATTTCGTTTTTTTTGATATTTTATCCGCAATTGTATCCGGCTTATTCGGATCAATATACAGTGTCTTAATTCCCAGCCTGTTCAAAACGCTGTTAAAAAGAATCAATGTTCCGCCGAACAAACTTTCACTCGCTATAATTTCATCCCCGCTTTCCGCGAGGGAAAACACAACCGCCGATATTGCCGCCATGCCCGAAGCCACAGCTACCGCGCCTGCGCCGCTTTCGAGAGCATTTATACGTTCTTCAAGTGCATTTACCGTCGGATTCGAAATACGGGAATAAATATAGCCGAAACTCTTATTGCTGAAAACATCTTCCATGGATTCGGCGGTATCGTATGCAAAAGATGATGTTTGATATATCGGAACGGACGTCGCACCTAAATGTAATTCCGGATGAACTCCCGTATGTATAGCCTTTGTTTCAAAATCCCATTCTTTCATGTCTCGTTATTAACCTCCGCCCATAGAGTAAAGAAAATTTACCCTGTCGTTTTCTCTGAGATAAGTAGAATCATAATCCGGCCTCTTTACAATCTTCCCGTTAAGCTGAACGGAAACCATATGCAGCATCTTTACATCCTTCAGCTTTAGAAGTTTTTTTACGGTAACAGAGTCTCCCTCTATGATTTCTTCTTTGTAATTAATACAAAGCTTCATTTTATATCCTCCGCCCGGCTGCGGAACCTATTATAAGTCATCACGAAAGAGACTCGTACTTAAATACCTTTCACCTGTGTCCGGCAAAATGACTACAATCATTTTATCCCGGTTTCCCTCCCTTTTTCCTACCAGCAGCGCAGCGTAAACAGCAGCTCCCGATGATATACCGGCAAGGATTCCTTCCCTGCCGGCAAGAGTTCTTGCAGTTTCGAAGGCATCTTCGTTTTTTACCCTTACGATTTCATCGATTATATCCCTGTTTAATACGTCGGGTATAAATCCGGCACCTATGCCCTGAATCATATGAGGTCCCGGTTTCCCTCCCGAAAGCACAGGTGAATCCTCCGGTTCAACGGCAATAACCTTTATCGAAGGATTTTTTTGCTTAAGGATCTCCCCCGTTCCCGTTATCGTCCCTCCGGTACCGACTCCGGCTACAAATATATCCACTCTTCCGTCCGTGTCCTTCCAAATTTCCATAGCCGTTGTTTTTCTATGAATTTCCGGATTGGCCTTGTTTTTAAACTGCTGCAGAATAACCGATTTCTTTATTTCCTTCTTTAGTTCCTCCGCTCTGTCTATGGCGCCTTCCATTCCGAGATGCCCTGGTGTTAATCTTATTTCCGCACCGAAGGCTTTAAGCATATTCCTTCTCTCCATACTCATCGTTTCAGGCATGGTTAAAATAAGTTTGTAACCCTTAATAGCGCTGACAAATGCAAGAGCGATTCCGGTATTACCGCTTGTCGGCTCGATTATAACCGTATCTTTATCAATTAAACCTTTCTGTTCGGCATCACGTATCATCGAATAACCTATCCTGTCTTTTACCGAACCGCACGGATTAAATGACTCGAGCTTGCCAAGGATAACGGCCCCGCTTTCACCTGCCGCATAGTGCAGTTTTACAAGAGGAGTATTACCGATAAGCTCACTTACATTCTCTGCTACTCTCATATACCATTCTTCCCCGAATATGCCTCTTTACTACCGTACTAACACCGGAAACGATTTTCCCGCAAAGCCGCCCGGTGCTGCATGTGCAATAACAAAGCCGTTAAATACAGCTGCCGAAAAACAGTATGTATTCTTACTGTCCGAAAAATCCACATCATCGGCATTACCGGTATTTATAGCTCTTTTAACCTCGAGAGTCTATATTTTATTTTCCTTATCATAGTTATAGTATGCGGTAACATCACCTCTGCTCCCTGCAGCAGGTTTAATCCCGCTTACTCTCAATTCAAGTTCTCTCAGGTTAAACAAATCGATATAAAATCATTATATTTTAGAATGGATTACTTATTATGTCAATAATATTAATCCATTATAACATGTTATATAACTAATCGTATACAGATACTGCTACATAAAAATGACCTTCCGGGTACAGTATTCCGGTGTCTTGACCCTGACCGTTATATATATAATAATATAACGGTTAAGACAAAACAATCATCCGGGAGCCCGAAAGCCGTGCCTGAGCAAATGTAAAGTATAATGGCAAAAAGAAACCGGAAGGAATTATTAGTGCTTAAAACATGGTTTAAGAGAATTCGGCTTACAGACCCGGAAGAAAATATACCCGCTTCCCCGTCTCCCTTAAAGAACAGATTTAATCTGCACGAACTTACAGGTGCTCTCGGAGACCTTGGAACCCTTTTACCCCTTGCATTTACCCTTATTCTTTACAACGGTTACTCTCCATCCGTGATATTTCTCTTATTCGGTGTTGTTTATGCGGCAACAGGCCTGTTCTACAAAGTGCCTATTGCCGTTCAGCCTTTAAAGGCAATGGCAATAATTGCAATAACGCAGGGTTATTCCGTTGATTTTCTGTCTTCGACCTCTATTTTTTACGGCATACTTCTATTATTTTTATCCGTTACAGGATTAATAAAATGGATACGGATACTCTTTACCAAACCGCTTATAAGAGGTATTCAGCTCGGTATCGGACTTATCCTTATGCAGAAAGCTGTGCAGCTTGTAATGAAAAAAGGCTTTTTGCTTCAATTTAACCCCTTCTCTCTTCAGGTTAACATAATCATTCTGATAGCTATTATAGTTGTAATCTGGCTGTTTCAACTAAAACTCTCATTACCGGTAAACCTGATACTTATGGCGGCCGGCGTTGCCGTTATCTACCTGTTCGGAATTAAAGCCGAACAGGTTGGTTTTAGCTATAAATCGCTGCTTTCCTTTTCCATACCTAAATTAAAATACTTAAAAGACGCCCTGATATTCTTAATAATCCCGCAGCTTCCCCTGACGCTCGGCAATGCCGTTTATGCCGCTTCCGATACAGCCCACACCCTGTGGCCGAAACAGGCCGGGAAGGTTAATGAAACCCGCCTTGCATTTTCCATAGGATTAAGCGATATTCTCATAGGCTTTCTACGCGGGTTTCCAATCTGCCATGGTTCCGGGGGAATAGGTGCACATGCCCAGTTCGGAGGAAAAACCGGCGGCACAACCATCATTATAGGGGTTTTACTGATAATTACAGGTGTGGTTCCTTCCTTATCGGCTTTTATATTCCTTATACCTGTCCCCCTGTTATCTGCGATGCTGTTGTTCGACAGTTACAGAATGGTGAGCCTGTTGTTTAAGCTGCATGAATACAGACAGATAACAGTTGCCGTAATCGTCGGGATAATTTCCTTTTTAACCCGTAATCTGAGTATTGCCCTTGCAGCCGGTTTTATTATCGAAAAAGCATTAGCTTATATCATCAAGAGAAGAATTAGTATTTTAAATGACAGGAAAAATGACTGATGTAAGTCGAAAACGGTACAGCCTGCGCTGCTCATAAAAGGGCTGAGCGCAGGAGTATTAAGCGGCATTCCCGGAAATAAAGATATAATTTAAAATATAATTCTTGACAAATTCAGTAATAATTAATAACCTTCCACACGGGGAAAAACAATGTTTCAAAGCTTTATCGTTATGTTCAGGGAAAGCCTTGAAGCGGCTTTAATTATCGGTATTATTTTCAGCTATTTAAAAAAAGCCGGAATCACAAAGGCAAAGCCGTATATCTACCTGGGAATTGCAGCCGGAATCGCAGGCAGTATTATCGGGGCATGGGCTTTTGAATCTATTGCAGGCAGTTTCAGCGGCCTTTACGAGCAGATATTCGAAGGAATAACAATGCTGATCGGCGCATTGTTATTAACAAGTTTAATTCTCTGGATAATGAATAAGGGCATCCGTACCATAAAACGGAAAGTTGCACTTGAAACCTCTAAAAAAAACTATTACGGTCTTTTTTTTCTCGTGTTTGTTTCCATACTGAGGGAAGGGATAGAATCAGTAATATTTTTAAATGCGGCAAGTTATGCATATTCCCGGGGAAACCTTGCCGGTGCAGTTGCAGGTTTTTTTACGGCAATGGTCTTAGGCTATCTGATTTTTATCGGATTTCTTAAACTCGACTTAAGGAAGTTTTTTTCCTGGGTTAACATAATTTTTATTCTTTTTGCTGCCGGTTTAATTGCAAATGCCGTTCATGAACTGCAGGAAGCGGGGTGGATACCCATATTAATCGAACATGTCTGGGATATAAACCCTCCTGTTATTTCACAGGGAGTATTTCCTCTTTTTCATGAAAAAGGTTATGCAGGCAGTATGGCTGCAGGTCTTTTAGGTTACGACGGTAATCCCAGCTTACTAGTAGTCATAGCCTATATTCTATACCTTGCCGTTGCGGTATCACTGTGGCAGGTAATTAAAAAGAAAAGAAAAATAATGAATTAAAAAATTAATGAAAAGAAAATCCGACCGGGCTGTTCTTACAGAGGGAAATCTAAAAAGGCAGATAGTGCATCTTGCTATCCCGATGATGTTCGGCATGCTGGGCCTTTCGGTTTTTAACATTGTGGATACAATTTACGTCGGACTACTCGGAACGAAACCTCTTGCAGCACTTTCCTTTACATTTCCGGTTGTTCTTATCCTTAACAGTATAGCTCTCGGCATGGGTGTAGGGGTTTCGTCGGTACTTGCCAGAGCTCTGGGACATGGTGATCATCGAAGAGTTGTAAGATACACAACAGACAGTTTAACACTTTCATTTTTTTTAATCGTTCTTTTTGTAACTGCAGGAGAGTTAACAATAGGCCCTCTGTTCGGACTCCTCGGTGCAAAAGGTGATATACTTAAAATGGTTAAGCAGTATATGCAGGTATGGTATGCAGGCCTGCTGTTTGTTGTCTTCCCAATGGTCGGTAACAGCGCTATCCGTGCACTCGGTGACACAAAGACCCCCGGTACCATAATGCTGATTGCCGGTTTAACCAATATAGTGCTCGACCCGCTTTTTATCTTCGGCCTTGGCCCCTTTCCAAGGCTCGAAATCAGAGGAGCTGCCATAGCAACCGTTCTTTCGCGGAGCATAACATTTTTTGTCGCTATATATGTACTTACTTACAGAGAAAAACTGATTTCCTTTAAGAATGTACTTTTTAGCGAGATGATCGATTCATGGAAAAAAATCTTCTATGTAGGCGGCCCTGCGGCAATAACGAGAATTATAGTACCCTTTTCAGCCGGAATTATAACCGCTCTGCTTGCATCCGTAGGAGCAGCGGAAGTGGCAGGATTCGGAGTTGCCACACGTTTCGAGCGGTTTGCGCTGCTCTTTATCATGTCCCTGGCCACTGTAATGGCGCCCTTTGTCGGACAGAATTTCGGGGCAGGGAAAATCAAGCGGATACACAGGGGGATAAATTTCGCATCTCAGATGTCAATGATTACAGGAGCGGGGCTTTTAATAATTTTATGGGTGCTGGCACGCCCCCTTGCCTCCATCTTTTCGAGGGATCCTGCTGTTATTAAGGTTGCAGTAATATATTTCAGAATTGTTCCGATTGCATACGGGCTTCAGGGAATCTTTAATATATCATCGATGATTTTAAATGCACTGAATAAGCCGATACATGCAGCACTTCTGACAGTCTTCCAGATGTTTATCATATATATACCCCTGGCTTTTCTCGGCAAGTTTTACTTAGGAACTACAGGTATTTTTTCCGCACTCGCCGTTTCGTATATTATTGCAGGAATCCTGTCCTTTTTCCTGTTAAGATCGGTTATCCATCATCACACCGAAAACATATAATCATCCGCGTTTGTGGACAATTTTATAAAACCTTCAGGATTACCACCACAAAAGGCGGATAGAGTTTCTACACCTTCGAAAGGCGGGACAGTATGTTTTTCAACTCATCCACAGGTTCCTGCTCCCTGTTTAATATCCTGTAGATGCCGTTTGTTATGGGCATTCCTAATTTATACCGGATTGATAATTTATGCGCACAACGCGTTGCAACGGCCCCCTCCGGAATGTAGCCTAACTCCGGAAGCCTGGACACGAGGTCGGTGATGTTCTTAAAACCCTTAAGCACATTATCCAGTATTATTTCCCGTCCGAACCGCCTGTTTCGTCCGTATTTGCTCCTGCATGTAACATCGAGATCGCCCACTCCGGCTATGGAAGTAAAAGTTTCCGGATGCGTCGAACCGAGCGCCTGCCCCAGAATCTGTATCTCGTTTAAGCCCGCAGCAAGGAGAAGCGATTCTGTATTATCACCGAAGTTATCGGAAAATTCCTTTAACGCATCCAGAATTCCAAAAGCTATGGCAATAACATTCTTAAGTGCCGCACTTACCTGTACTCCCGTAACATCCAGAGAAGGGAAAACAATTAATTTGTCGGACGAAAGGAGCTTGCGGAATTTAATCGCATTTTTTCCGTTTCTGGATGCACTTATAAGCCCGGTGAGTTTCCCGCGGGCAACTTCTTCCGCATGGCTCGGCCCTGAAATATATACAAGATTGCCGGTGTAAAAACCGGGGAGATAACTCTCCAGAACATCCGTCAGCAGCCGTACCCCCTTATCCGTTTCTACAAACCCCTTTGTTAAAACACCGATAAGGGCTTTCCCTTCCCGCACATTCGCAACATTGAGTATCTTTTTAACCGTATCGAGAACAAAAAGCGAGGGCACGACAAAAAGAAGAAAATCCTTACCATGTGCAGCCTCTTCCGGCGATGTAAAAGCTCTTATCCCATCCGGCAGGGTAACGCCGGAAAGATACTTATTCGTGTGATTGTTGTTAATATCATCTTTAACCTCTTCCTCGAAGCTCCAGATATCCACATCGTTTCCTTTTTCCTTTAAAACTTTAGCAATTGCCGTTCCCCAGGCGCCGGCCCCGAAAATCCCAACCTTTAAAACATGTTTCATGCTCTCTCCCGTTCGATGATAACTGCAATATCCTGATTATTTAATTTTATAATAGATGAGGTTCCGGAACAAGTAGTAGATGTTTTATGCTGTTTTGTTATACCATACGGAAAAATGACAGGCGAAAAAAATTTTGTAAAAGAGCTTCTTGGTTCTACTATTTTCCGGAGAGCTGCCTTTTATTATAAAAACGGAATGGTTATAAACAGCTATTCCGAATCCGGAAGAATTAATGCTGTAGTAAAAGGTTCCGGCGGCAACAGATATACGGTAGAAATACAGTTTAATTCCAACAGTGATTTTAAAGAAGCCCATTGCAGCTGTCCCTATCCGTTCTATTGCAAGCATATAGGAGCCGTTCTTCTTAAATTCATCGATGATAAAGCAATCTACCCGGATATCGGAGAATATCAGGTAGGGCTGAGCCTTACCGGAAAGTCTGATGAGGATTATGAAAAAGAAGATAAGATTATCCCTTTAAAGGATGACGGCAGAATAAACAAGGGTATTTTCAGCGGATTTATTAATCTTCCGTTTCCGGACAATGAAGGTAAAACGAAAAAGAATACAAGGTTTAAACTTATATTTACAATAGAAAACCTGTGGACCGGCTTCTCTTTTGATAAACGGCACTCGTCATGGGAATTAAGACCGGCTTTACAATACATAAAAAAAGACGATACTCCGGGAAGATTAGAATATTATAATACGGATAAATTAACGGAACCTGTAACAGAAGAGGAAAGAATTCTCCTGTCCATTCTTAACGAAAACGAAGGCAATCAGGTCTTTTTTGATTATTATATCGATTATTTTGTTTCCAATCCCGAAATCGAACTTTTTATTAAACAGAACAGAACAATAAGAAAGGTATTGTTCGCAGGAATAGAAAAAACCGTAATTAAATTTAAACTATTAGGTTTAAGAGAAGAAGAACCTGTATTTAATCTTTTTTTTGAATTCTCTGATAATAAAGGACATATAACAGTAATAACTCCTCCTTACAGAACAACTTCCGCCAGTACTACCTTCTTTATCGTAAACGAGGGGCAGGATACTATCCTATACGGCAGAAAGAATTTACTCTATAGAAATATAGTCAGAAATATGCTTTCCGTAAAACAGGAGTACAGCTATTCGGATATTCTTAAATTAAACGATCTTCTTAAGAAGAATTTCTCAGGGCTCATGGAAGTGGAATTCCCGGCCAGCCGGATAAGAATCGTCTATAAAAGACCGAAACCGGTAATAGAACTGAAATACGAGCATCCCGGTCTTCGGCTTAATTTAATCTTTAAATATGGAAAACGAACGGCAGTTTATAAAGAGAAATATCAATTTTTAATAATGAACAGCGGGGAAGAGGAGATAGTTACGGCAAGCAGGGATAAAGATTACGAGACAAAATGCATCCTTTTCCTTAACAGCTATCTTTCTGCGGATATCATAAAAAAAACAATAGCATCCGACCGGCATGCTTCCGACACATTTGTTATCTCGAAGAACATGGATGAATTTTTACTCGAAAGAGGGGAAAAACTTATCTCGGAAGGTTTCGAGTTAAGAAGGAAAGGAAAAAAAATAAGGCAGGTATCGAATCTAACTTTTACCGCTCAGTGGAATATCGACTGGCTGGATATAAAAACGGAAATAGAAGTCGACGGAGATGAGGTTTTAACCGTAAATCCCGGCACCGATATCATAGAAGGATTGTTTCTTAAAAAGGACGACTCGTATTTTCTTTTAAGAAAATCGGATATCAAAAAGCTTAAAGAACTCTACAAACACGGAGAACAGAAGCAGGACCGGGTACAGGTTTCTAAATATAATTTCGTTGTTATCGACGAAATATACAAGGATTTAAAGAACAGGAAAGATAAAGAATTCCTTAGAACGAAAAAAATAATCGACGGATTAAAAAATTTTAAAGAAATTAAGAAGGTAAAACTTCCCAATTCCTTTAAAGGAACATTAAGGAACTATCAGCAGGCAGGTCTTAACTGGCTCTGCTTTTTAAATCAGTACAAACTAAACGGAATACTTGCAGACGACATGGGTCTGGGGAAAACGGTACAGGCGCTTGCATTGCTTTTAGTACTAAAAAATAAAAATAAATTAAAGCGGGCACTGATTACGGCACCTGTAAGTACATTATCAAACTGGATGGAAGAGATAAAAAGATTTACCCCCGGCCTTACCGTGTATATGCATCATGGCCTGCTCCGGCTTAAAAGCAAGAGTAGAATAACGGAATCGGATATTACCGTTACCAGCTATCATACCTTAAGAAACGATATCGAGCTTTTTAAAAAGATTCCGTTTACCTATTTTATCCTCGA
>QILZ01000119.1 GCA_003233545.1 Spirochaetales bacterium | reverse complement strand
ATACTTTGTTCATTTCGAAATCCGTTACAACACTGTTCTCTATACCTATGTACTTGGAATCCTGCCCTCCTATTTCAAAAATCGTATCCACGGCCGGATCGCATGCAATTGCAGCCGTCGCCTGCGCCGTTATTTCGTTCCGTATAATATCCGCACCTATAAAATCTCCTGTTAAGTAACGTCCCGAACCTGTAGATCCTGCAGCTTTTACCTCCACATATTTACCGGCTTCCCCGTATATCTCACTTAAGCCCTTTCGCAGGGCTTTAAGCGGCCTGCCTGCAGTGGGCAGATACCGTCTTGCAACAACATTATCATCATCATCGATCAAAACCACATTTGTACTTAAACTTCCAATATCGAGCCCCAGGGAAACCGGTGTCTTTTTGCCGGGAACAGGATTAAAAACTACGATTTTATTGTATGATGTATTCGGCTCAGGCAGGGGACCCGGGGATTCGCCGTCGGATCTGTCACTCTGTAAGTATTTACCCAGATTATCGATTCCTTTAAATGGTATACCTTCTATAGCATTATCCGAAACATGAAAAACAGAACCTATCGCTCCCATGGATGCATGATACACGGGAATTATAAGATCATTCCCTGAAAGATTTAGAATTTCTTTAAATGCCCTGACCACACCTGCATTTGCAGCAACCCCTCCCTGAAAAACTACAGGTTTTTCAATTTTCTTTCCCATGGCAAGGTTGCTCTTAAAATTCCTTGCAACTGCAAAACAGAGTCCTGCAACTATATCGTGGACGGGAGTTGCAATCTGCTGCAGGTGAATCATATCCGTTTTTGCAAAAACACTGCATCTGCCTGCAATCCTCGGCGGATTAACACTTTTCAAAGCAAGTTCTCCGAACTCTTTTACTATCGAAACACCTATCCTTTTTGCCTGTTGATCCAAAAACGATCCGGTGCCGGCTGCACACATACTATTCATTGCGAAATCTTTTAGAAGACTTCGGGATTCCTTTGTTTCTAAAATAATTAATTTTGAATCTTCACCGCCCATTTCTATGATACTGCGGGTTCCCGGATACATTTTGATAACAGATGCGGATTGTCCTACAACTTCGTTTACAAAACTTCCGCCTAAAAGTTTAACCGCAAGCTCGCCTCCTGTACCTGTAAATGCATATTTAACGATATTATCAAATTTATGATTCTTAATAATTCCCTTTAAAACATCATACAGAACATAAAACGGTTTGCCGTAACACCATGTATAGTGCTCTTCCGTTACTTCCATGCTTTCATCGAGCAAGGCAGTGTTTATCGATATCGAACCTATGTCTATGCCAAGATAAAGATTCACATCAGGTCTCCTTTCGAAAATCGGACCGCTTTTTTTAACCGCTCGAATAACTCATAACCATGGCTTTCATTTTACTTATAAATAACTAATTAACCAGATTAATATTATTATCTATGATGCGTCAACTATAAACGAACATGAGTAATATGCATCCGCTGTCCCTGGTCACGGAATTTAGTTATGCCGGGTAACTGTGCTTCCGGCCATTTGTAAAAGAAATGTAATTACGCCTTAAAACTATTGCAAACCTGCAGGATTAGCGTTATGTTTTCTGACATAATTAAAAAACGAACATTCGTTCATTTATAATGGATAATTAACAAGCTGAGGTGAAAAATGATAGACCGTATATTTAAGCATCCATGGATAATAATTGTTGTGGTAACAGGTATTACCGTATTTTTTATGTTCCAGCTCCCTCGATTAAAGATAGATAATAATTATTTTAACTTTATTCCTAAAAACCAGCCCTCACTTGTGGCAACTAAAAAGCTTCAGAAGCAATTCGGTAATCAGGAAATAATGGATATTGCTGTTCAGGCGAAGGAAGGCTCGATTATCTCGAAAAAAGGAATTCTCCTTGTTAAAAAATTAACAGATAAAATATCTGCTATTAATAATGTGGCCAATGTAATTTCCCTTACAAATTCTGATTTTATAACGGGTACTCCCGAAGGTATGGAAGTCGGGCCTCTTATAGGAGAAAATTTTACAGGAGATACCCGGCAGCTTTACAAAATACACGAACGTCTGCTTTCATGGGAATTATACAAACGTAATTTTATATCCGATGATTTCTCTGCCACCCAGGTAATCGTAAAACTTAAGAATGGTATTACACAGGACGAAGAAAAGGTTATTTACCATTCTATTAAGAAGGTCCTGAACAATTATGGTAATGAAGAATTTAATTTCTATATAGCAGGTATGCCATCCATAATTGTTTTAGTTTCACAAAATGTGAATCGGGACATCAGAACCCTTATTCCTTTTGTTTTAATTGTAGTTCTTCTTATCCTGTTTCTCTCCTTTAAAAAGGCCGGAGGTATTATTCTTCCGACACTTACAGTTGTAATAAGCACCATCTGGACTCTTGGGATTATGGCTATTTTCAATGTCGAACTCTCCATTATAGGAACAATTATTCCTGTGCTTCTTGTAGCGGTGGGAAGCGCCTATGGGATTCATATTGTCAGTTATTACTATGATGAGATGCGTAAAACAGAAGGCATTATTACTGCCGCCGGTCATAGGGAAATTGTAAAGGGAACAGTAAAACAAATAGGCATGCCTGTTCTGCTTGCTGCTGTTACAACTATAGCAGGTTTCGGATCCCTTGCTGCAAGCAGGGTCATCCCGATGAAAAATTTCGGTATCTTTACAGCAATCGGTGTGGGTGCGGCCTTTCTTGTTGCCATAACATTTATCCCGGCTCTTCTTCTCGTAAGACACAGCATACATAAACCAAACCACAAAAATTCTGCAAAGATGACATTTTTCGAGAAACTTTTATCTGCCGTTCATGGATTTATCCAAATCCGTCCGGACTGGTTTATTATGGGTTTTTTTATAGTTGTCGGTTTTTCCATATACGGCAGTATGCATCTTGTAAAAGATAATGTAATGATCGACTATTTTAAAAAGAACACCGAAATTGTAAGGGCGGATACATTTCTACGTAAAAATTTCAGCGGCACCAATTCATTCAGCATTGTTGTAAAGGGGAAAAAACCGGGTGATCTTACAAACCCGGAAGTACTTAAATTTATGGACAATCTTTCCCTGCACCTTAAGAAAAAATTCCCGCAAATAGGTAAGATAATTTCTTTCACGGATTTTATAAAACTAATGAATAAATCCATGCATGTTCCGGCATTAAAAGATAACATCGATTCGGATACATCCGTAAAACCGGCGTCCCGTAATGCAATGTCCCCGCAGGATTTTGCAGCTTTACTCAACAGAGCCTATGCACATGCAGGAAGCATAAATATAACTACACCTGAACTCATAGCACTTATCAATAAAGAACTTAACTACAAGGGTGCGGCATACTACGAGATTCCGTACTCGACAGCGAAATACTCTATGACGGATAAGGAACAGCTAAAGAATCTTATCTCGCAGTACCTGCTTCTGTTCTCCGGTAATCTATCCGACTGGACAGATGATGCTCTGGAACCTTCAATGGCAAGAATGCAGGTATTACTGCTCTCCAAAGGTACTGCAAATATCACTGATATAACAGGAGAAATTAAAAGATTTGCAAAATCGGGACTTCCGAAAGGATACAGCCTCGAAACAGCAGGTTTTGCAATTGTTCAGAATGATTTAACCAATCTTATAGTAAACGGTGCAATAAGAAGCTTTTTAATCTCTCTTATTGCCGTTTTTATCATACTCACATTCTACTACAAATCACTGGTAGCCGGTCTGTTCAGTATTATTCCTATCGGGCTGACAATCCTTATCAACTTCGGTGTTATGGGATTCTTTGGAATCCGAATGGATATAGCTACGGCAATGGTCGGATCCATCGCCGTAGGAATCGGGATAGATTATACCATCCACTTTTTATCAGCCTATAAATATGAACGGTCAAAAACAGACAATCTTGCAGTAGTTTCGCATAATACACTGCTTACAACCGGTAAGGCCATAATCTTTAATGCTGCCAGTGTCGGGGCAGGATTTGCAGTTTTAATATTCTCGAGTCTCGTGCCGCTTATGTATCTCGGTATTCTTATAACATTAACGATGGTGGTATCTTCACTGGCATCGCTCACTATTATTCCGTTTCTGCTGAAATTATTTAAACCCGGATTCATCAGAACATCCTTTGTCCGGAACAGCAAAATCATCAAACACACAAAAAGAGGAGAAAATAATGAATAAGAAATTAACTATCACACTCACTGCGCTATTTATCTTACTGCTTTCACAAAACCTCTCTGCACTTTCCGGCAGAGATATCATGGAAAAGGTAAAAGAGGAGTCATCACCGAAAACAACTCATGCCGCAATACAGTTAGATATAGTTGGGAAAAACGGCGTAAAAAAGACACGCATTCTCGAAATGTGGACGAGAAAAAACAGCAAAGGCCTGAACAGGTCTTTGATAAATTTCATCAAACCGTCATCCATAAAGGGTACCCGTTTTTTAATTGTGGAAAATAAAGGCAGACCGGATGATCAGCATATATATCTGCCCGCCCTGAAAAGAGTACGGAGAATAGCGGCTTCCGCCCGAAACAAATCCTTTATGGGTACTGAATTCACTTACTCAGATATGAGCAGCAGAAACATAGATGAAGATACATACACTATTTTAAGAGAAGAAACCTATAATGGTCACGACTGCTATGTTGTAGAATCGATTCCGAAACACCCCGGCAGCTACCACTATTCAAAAACCATAATATGGGTAGCTAAGGATATCCGGATGATTCTTAAGGTAGAGATGTACGATACCAATGGGAAGCTTAAAAAGGTTCTTACCATGAACAATTTTAAAAAGATTAACGGGTACTGGACTCCATATAAGACAGTTATGAAAAATATTCAATCCGGAAGAAGTACAATACTCACGAATTTAAAGATCGAGTATGATAAAAATATTCCGGCAGATATGTTTACAGTACAATTTCTTAAACGTGGAAAAATGAACTAACTTAACCAGGGAGTAAAACTATGAAAAATACAATTTTAATATCAGTTTTGATTATTCTCTCCGCTTTCGCAGGTTATGCACAGAATTCTTTCTTTAATACAAATAAGAAAACAGGGGGTAAATCGCCTATATCTGTAAGCGGCAAAATAGATACCGGAAGCAGGTATATGATTAACCCGGATGCCCTTAAAGGTATTAATGTTAAAAACTCCAGTGACTTAAAAACGCTGCTTAATACCATCCCGCTCTATCCTTATGCACAAACTGTTCTTAATTTTAAATATTCAGGCGATGAGACAAAGGCAGTTATCAATCTGAATAATAATATAAACGACAACTTTAACAGTATTACAGGTAAAATCGACGAAGCGTATATACGGTTTTTCTTTTCACCAATAGACATACTTGCAGGTTATACAAAGGTAGTATGGGGAAAGGGAGACGGTATGCATGTAATAGACAGGCTTAATGCAAATGACTACAGAGACTTTATAAATCAGGATTATTTAGGCCGCAGGGTTTCCGAACTAATGCTTAAACTGGGAGTAGCAGCGGGTGAAACGGGGTATTTTGAATTTGTCTATGAACCGGTTTTTACTCCCGACCTGTACCCCGAAACAGGTACCTGGTTTCCGGCACAGGCTTCTAAACTGCAGAACCAGGTGTCTGCAGCCGTTGCAAAGCTTGTAGCCGATACATACAATTCCACATACCAGTCCGTACTTTCTGCAACCGGCGGTTCCGTACAGGCAGCAGGACTTGCCGCATCCGCAGCAGCTCAGCAGAAACAGAACGAAGATCACTTTATTCTACCGGATACGGACACTCTGCTATACAGCCAGTTTGCAGGCCGCTACACCTTCTCCGCTGCAGGGGTGGATTTAGGTTTTTCGGATTACTTCGGCTTTTTACGGGACCCGATTATCGATACTTCCTCCCTCGAATCGAAAGGAACTGTTATTATCTCGTACGATAGAGTTAACACCTTCGGCCTGGAAGCATCCACGGTTTTTCTCGGATTTAATACATGGATGGAGGCAGCTTACAACCTGACATCAGATTATAATAACAACGAGCCTATGGTTCATAACAATTCCATACAGTATCTTGCCGGTTTAGACAGAAACTTACCCATACATAATTTATACATGAATATTCAGATTATCGGTTCCTATATTCTCGGCAGCGGGAAAATAGAAAACGGAGATATAGAATACAAAAGCGACGGGATATACACCGGCAATACTCTGGCATGGTCTGTCTCCGATACATTTTTTAACGAACTTCTAAAGCTTGAATTCGATGGTGCCTATAACTTCGAACATCAGGATTATATGCTAAGACCTAAAGCGGATTTTGCAGTTACAGATGATTTACACTTAATAGCATTATATACTTCCTTTAATGGGAATGCAGATACGGATTTCGGGCAGTATAAAAATAACGATTTTGCAGAGATCAAGTTTGTATACACTTTTTAAATATACAGGAAAATTGTAAGCCGAAAAGGCGGGTAAAAAAAAAGGCCCTATTACAATTCTTCTCTTTCCGTGGCTTCCGCCTGATCTCTTCCATTTGAGGAAGCATCATCTAAGAGCATAGTTAAACTTCTTCTAAAAAAACTCCATGGATCGTCTTTGGTTGTCAGAATAATTGAATTCCCGAAAATTCTATGGTAACGGGTATGGCCGTAAAGTGCTAATGACAATTAATATTTAACTGAAAGTTACTGGTCTTGAAGCGGAATTACATTTAGAATGAAAAGGAAGATATATCTGAAATAAATGAATTATTAGATATTCTTGAGTTGAAATAATCCGGGGGAAGAGATCGATGCAGAGAGTAGAATCATTTATAACTATTCATAAAGACATTCATAGTGTAAAGCGAACCTCTCTTTTGTCTGTTAGTATTATGTTGATATTCTTCCTGATTAATGCCTTTTTTACAACCGTTGCCGCCGAGAGCGAACCTTTATTGGTAAAGGTCGGTGCTTATGCAAATCCGCCAAAAATATTTATGAATAAAAACCTTAAAGTTGCCGGGTTTTGGCCTGATCTTATAGAGTACATAGCTAAAAAAGAAAATTGGAAAATAAAATATATCCGGGGAACATGGATTGGAGATCTTAACCGGTTAAAAAATAACGAGATAGATGTAATGCCGGATGTTGCATTTACAGAGAACCGCAGTAAACTTTATGCCTTTTCCAAAACCCCTGTTCTTTTGAGTTGGTCAAGGGTCTATATTAACAAAAAAAATACAGAAATCAAATCCATAATTGATCTGAAAAACAAAAAAATCGCTGCTCTTGAAGGAAGCGTTAATCTTGAGGGACCTGATGGATTCAGGGAAATTGCACTTAAATTCAACCTGAATTGTACTTTTTTAGAGCTGGATAGTTACAGGGAAGTATTTAAAGCAATAGAAGAAAACCGGGCTGATGCCGGAATAACAAACAGGAATTTCGGGAATAAAAATGCAAGGAAATTCCAGGTTAAAATGACTCCAATTATTTTCCAGCCCATTAGCCTGCAATTTGCTTTTCCGATAGACGGTAAAAAAACTCAGATCCTTTTAAAAAGAATAAACAACCGCATGCAAAAGCTGAAAAAAGATGAAAACTCGATCTATTACCAGTTACTTAAAAAATATTTTGAGGCGGGAATAACCGAAAAAACAGTTGCAGTATTACCAGGCTGGTTTAAAACCGTACTGCAGATCATCGGTGTGATACTTGTTTTTTTTATTCTTATTTTAGCCATATCAAGAATGCAGGTAAGAAAAAAAACTTATGAAATAAGAATTAAGAATGAATCATTGCGCAGGAGCACACAGCTGCTCTCTGCCCATCTTTTAAATACACCGGTCGGGGCAATATTCTGGGATCTGAATAATAAAGTTGTTGAGTGGAATCCGGCAGCCGAAGCCATATTTGGCTACACTAAAGAAGAAGCCATAGACAAACGTGGTATAGAACTTATTGTTCCTGAAGATCAAAAGGAATTAGTTAAAAGTATTCTTAACGATCTAATATCCGGGAAAGGCAGTACACAAAACATAAACGAGAATATAACGAGAGACGGCAGACGAATTATATGTGATTGGTACAACACTGCCTTAAGAGATGTTAACGGCAGGGTTACAGGCATAGCATCTTTAGTAAATGATATCACGAGACAAAAAAAGACCGAAGAAGCTTTAAAGAAAAGCGAGGATAGGTTAATAAGATTATTTCAGGCATTACCCCTTGGTATTGGTTTGGTTAAAAACCGTGTACTTCAGTGGCATAACGAGACCATGTCCCGAATGTTAGGTTATCCTTCGGAGGAACTTCATGGGAAAAATGCCAGAATCCTCTACCCGACCTATGAGGAATATGAGCAGGCAGGGAAAGCCATTAACGCTCTTAAATATGGAAAAAAGTCGATCGAAATAGAAACCCGCTGGGTGAGAAAAGACGGCTCGGTTTTTGACTGTAATATTCGGGTCGCTTTGCTGGATCCGGAAGCAGAAGACAGGGTCGTGCTCGTTCTTGCAGAAGATATTACAGATCGCAAAAAGACAGAAAAAGAGAAGCAAAAACTAGAGGCTCAGCTTAGCCAGGCACAGAAGATGGAAGCCATTGGTGTGCTTGCAGGCGGGATAGCCCATGACTTTAACAACCTGCTTACCAGCATTATTGGAAACGCAGATTTCGGTCTTATGAATTTAGACAAGAATTCATCTGTTTGTCAAAACTTTAAAGAAATTCGAGAAGCCGGACAGCGTGCTGCTTCATTAACGCACCAGCTCCTCGCCTTTAGCCGTAAGGAGTTAATATTACCCGAAATCATGAACCTTAACAGTGTAACCATGAATTTAGTGGAAACGATACTGCGCCGTCTTATCGGGGAGGATATCGAGCTGGTTACAACCTACGCACCCGATCCCTGCAATATTAAAGCAGATCCCGGGCAAATCGAACAGGTGATTATGAACCTTTCGGTTAATGCCAGGGATGCCATGCCAAAGGGAGGAAAGCTTACTATTGAAACGGCAAATGTAGAACTGGACAGAGGCTATTTCCAGGCCCGCGGAAAGGAAAGCAAGCCGGGGTTATACGTTATGCTGGCTGTTACAGACAGCGGTATCGGTATGGACAGGGAGACCCGGGCCCGTATATTCGAACCTTTTTTTACAACAAAGGAAATGGGAAGAGGAACCGGCCTTGGGCTTTCTACTGTCTATGGTATTGTTAAACAGAATAATGGTTATATATGGGTTTACAGTGAAGAGGGGAAAGGGACAACATTTAAGGTTTATCTTCCGGGTGTTAAGGCAGATATCAGGGATTTACAAAAAGGACGATCTATCAAAACGTCGTTTACAGGATCGGAAACGATTCTGGTTGTGGAAGATGAGGAAACGCTTCGGAATATGGCAGAGAGGATGCTGATTGGATTCGGCTACAAGGTGCTCACAGCCCGGAACGGCAAAAAAGCTATGGAGATATTAGAAAGCCATGATAATCTTATTCATATGGTATTGACAGATGTGGTTATGCCCGGTATGAGCGGGCGGGAGCTGGCGGAGAAACTGCAGTCAGGATTCCCGGAAACAAGGATCCTTTATATGTC
>QILZ01000200.1 GCA_003233545.1 Spirochaetales bacterium | reverse complement strand
TACGGATTTTCGGAATTAAACTCATTACATATAATGATGCTGAGCTTAAAATAGATGTTATATGTTCGAAGGGAACTTATATAAGATCTCTTGCACGTGATATGGGTGCGGAAGCATCATCATGCGCATATGTTAAAACATTACATAGGATAAGTATCGGCGATTATAAAATAGAAGATGCTGTTACGTTAGAAGAATTTACAGAAAACGATATTATTGTACACCCGGCACAGTTCCTGGCAAAATTGTCCGGTATCGGGCTGGTAAATATAGAGGATGAAAGCAGGATAAAAAAAATTCTTAACGGAGTCGTTCCCGATAATTCTTTTTTTAATAAAAAAGATCTGCAAAGCGGCATTCTTGCACTTATAGGCAGACAGGGAGAAATATTAGCGATGGTTAAGAATCTTGGTGGTTGTTACAGGTATATCAGTGTATTTAATTAAAGAGCGGCAAAGAAATGCGGATAGTAAATTTTGAATTGCTTAATAATTCCCGTCACAGAATAAAGGGCAGTACGGCAGTAACGATAGGCGGATTTGACGGCTTACACAAAGGACACAAGAAATTGATACATGCTGTGACCGGCTGTTCCGGATTAATACCTGTTGCTGTGACATTTAAACAAAGTCCGGCATCTGTAATTCGTAAAGACAGCTTTAAAGGAAATATTCTTACATTTCAACAGAAGGCCGGGAAATTGGAACTGATGGGAATAGATACTATTGTACTGATTGACTTTTCTCCGGAATTTAGTACACTAACCGGAGAACGGTTTTTAAGTATATTAATGGATGCGCTTGATATAAAAAAAATTGTTGTCGGATTTAATTTCCGTCTTGGTTACGGACAGGGAATGGATGCCCGGGAGCTTAAGAATTATGTTGCCGAATACGGTATAGTAACTGAAATCATCCTGCCGGTACTGTATAAAAATGAAGCAATAAGCAGCTCGCGAATACGCAGTTCGATACGCCGGGGTGATTTTGTTTCTGTTGCAAAAATGCTTGGTTACGGTTATATTGTGGAAATACCGGAGAACATTGCATTGTGCGGGGATGCCGGAAAAGTGGAAATAAAAAAGAAAAGCATACCGCAGCTTTTGCCGGATTCAGGATTATTCGGGGTAATTATAAATGATGACAAGGAGAGGTACAGGAGTGTGGTTGAATTGGATGAGCAAAGAATTATAATTACCGGAAAAAAAAACACCAGGGTAAAGAAAGTACTCTTTTTAAAACAAAATAAAATCAGGAGGTTCTTTTAATGTCATTAGGCAAAGAGACAAAAGAGAAGGTTATAGAAGATTTCGGCCAGAACGAAAAGGATACGGGCTCGACCGAAGTACAGATTGCACTTATTACAAAAAGGATTGAGGAACTTACGGAACATTTTAAAGTGCATAAAAAAGATCATAATTCACGCAGAGGTCTTCTGCAGCTTGTGGGGCAGAGAAGAAAACTATTAAACTATTTAAAAAAGAAAAATCTGGAAAAATACAGAGAAATACTCAAGAAATTGAATCTTAGAAAATAAAGGAAAATAATTATTATGATACATCAAGTAAAACTTCGCATTGGCGAAGATGATCTGGTACTGGAAACAGGTAAAATGGCAAAGCAGGCAAATGGTGCTGTTCTTGCAAAGTATGCCGGTTCAGTAGTGCTTGCCACTGTCTGCTGTTCCGACAGAGAGGTGGAAAATCTCGATTATGTGCCGCTTTCAGTCGATTATAACGAAAAATACTACGCTGCCGGCAAAATACCCGGAGGGTTTATAAAGAGGGAAGGAAGACCAAAAGACAAAGAGATTCTTGTCTCGAGACAGATAGACCGTCCTATGCGGCCTCTTTTTTCCAAAAAGTTTAAAAGAGAGATACAGGTTATCCCTACAACAATTTCCACCGATCAGATAAATCCGCCTGATATTATTGCAATGGCTGCATCTTCCGCTGCTGTTATGATTTCCGACATTCCTTTCGACGGACCGATAGGAACGGTAAGGGTCGCTTATCTGGATGATAATTTTATTATAAATCCCACATTCGATCAGATAGGAGAGAGTAAACTGGATATTATCGTCTCCGGTACGGAAGCGGGAATCACGATGGTCGAGGGCGGAGCAAAGGAAGTATCGGAAGATATTCTTCTCGATGCAATTAAAGAGGCTCATAAATATATTAAGGAAATCTGTAAAATACAGATTAAACTTGCGGAACTGGCAGGAAAGGAGAAATTTGTAATTTCCGAAGAAGAAGAGCAATTTCCCTTAAAAGATGAAATCAGGGAATGGGCTTACCCTAAGCTGGAAGAAGCATGTTTCGTGTCAGGTAAACACAATCGATCACGGGCAATAAAACAGGTGAGAGAAAATGCACTTGAATTTTTTAAAGAAAAATTAGAAGAAAACCAGGAGAAATTTGTCTATCAGTTATTCGAAGAAATGGAATCGGAAATCGTACGCAAATCCATTCTCGAAAAAGGTATCAGAACCGACGGAAGAAATTCGGAAGAGATACGAAGTATAACCTGCGAAGTCGATGTGCTTCCTCGCACCCACGGTTCCGCACTCTTTACAAGAGGAGAAACCCAGGCTCTGGCTGTAACTACACTCGGAACGGTATATGATGAACAGATAATGGACAACATCGAGGGTGATACGCGAAAAACATTTATGCTGCACTATAATTTCCCGCCGTATTCGGTTGGTGAAACGAAGAGACTATTTACCGGCAGAAGAGAGATAGGGCACGGACACCTTGCCGAAAGGGCATTATCGGCTGTACTCCCATCCAAAGAAGAGTTTCCATATACTATTAGAATAGTATCGGAAGTACTGGAATCCAACGGTTCTTCTTCCATGGCTACCGTATGCGGAGGAACTTTAAGCTTATTAAATGCAGGTGTGCCGGTTAAAAAATCGGTTGCAGGAATTGCTATGGGTCTTGTTACGGAGGGTGAACGTTTTGTTGTTCTGTCTGATATACTCGGAGAGGAAGATCATCTCGGCGACATGGATTTTAAAGTTGCCGGAACCGAAGACGGTATAACAGCTTTTCAGATGGATATTAAAATAGCAGGTGTCGATTATTCCATACTTTCCAGAGCTTTAGAACAGGCAAGGAAAGGAAGGAAACATATTCTTGAAATAATGAACCGGACAATCGGGCAGCCAGGTTCCATATCGGATTTTGCTCCAAAAATCATATCGATGCATATCGATCCTGATAAAATAGGAGCTGTTATAGGATCCGGGGGCAAGGTAATTAAAGGCATATCCGAAAAGACAGGAGCTACGATTAATATAGAGGATAGCGGTGATCTGCTAATCTATTGTAAGGAAAAAGAAGGTGCGGAAGACGCCCGTCATATCATAGAGAGTTTACTGGAAGAGCCGGAAGTAGGTAAAATCTATACAGGTACCGTAAAACGTATTGTCGATTTCGGAGCATTCATCGAATATCTTCCCGGCAAAGAAGGGTTATGCCATATTTCCAAATTATCAAACAGTCATGTTCAATCCGTAACGGATGTCCTTAAAGAGAGCCAGGAAGTCAAAGTTAAATTAATAGAGATAGATAAGATGGGCAGGGTGAATTTAAGTATCAGGGATGCAAATGAGAATGAGGCTGATAATAGCTCCGTTGATAATAATGATCGGGATAATCGCGGCAGGCGGCCATACAACAAACCTCACCGGAGATAGAAATGATCGAGACCAGAAAACTATCAAATGGTGCGGCAGTTCTGTTTGAACGGGTTACAACAACAGGCACTGTTTCGGTAGGATTCTGGTATCCCCATGGTTCCAGGGATGAAGGCAGGGAAGAACACGGATATTCGCATTTTCTGGAACATATGCTTTTTAAGGGAACGGAGAAACGTTCCGCATATAAAATCGCTCAGGAAATAGACAGAGTGGGCGGGCTTATAAATGCTTTCACGGAAAAGGAAGCGACCTGTTTTTACTGTACTATTCCAAAAGACAGCATGGAAACGGCAGTCGATGTTCTCACGGATATGATAGTAGGCTCGAAGTTTGATGAACATGAATTGAACAAGGAGATGCTCGTCGTTTTAAATGAAATCCATTCGATCGAAGATTCACCGGATGAGAAAGCTCATGAGCTTTATATGAAATTATTATGGAACAGCCACCCGCTTTCCAGGAAAATTACCGGTGAAGAATCGGATATACGCGATATTTCAAGAGAAAAACTTCTGCATTACTATAAAAAAAAATATCATCCGTCGAATCTTGTTATTTCCATAGCGGGTAATATAGATATCGACAGGGTGTATTTACTTCTCGAAAACAGGATCGGTATTTTACGGCAGGAAAAGTACAATATTAAAAGAGTGGTACCGAAAAATTATACCTTTGCAGAACAGGTTAAAAGTAAATTCAGCCAGGTTCATGTATATACAGGTACGGTATATAAACCCTCTCCTCTTCTCGACGAGTACTATGATATGGTTGTTTTCAGTACTCTGTTCGGAGAATCCATAAGCTCGAGACTTTTTCAGGTTCTGCGGGAAGGAAAAGGACTTTGCTATACGGTATATTCTTTTAGGACATATTTTTCTGATGTGGCTATATGGACAATATATGTAAGCACAACTCCTTCGGACTTAGAAAAGCTGCTGCAATCACTTAAAGAAGAAATAAAAAAGGTAACGGATGATGCGCCTTCAAAGGAAGAAATCAACGATGCGAAGACTCATCTTATCGGCAGTATTACTATCGCCAGGGAAGATATGGAAACACGTATGAAACGTCTCGCAAGACAGTATATTTTACGAGGAAGAATATTCGGTTTTAAAGAATCGATGGATCAAATCAATAACGTCGACAAGAAAAGAGTAGATGATTTAGTAAAAAAAATCATGGTGGAAAACCATTTTAATTTACTGGTCTATGGAAAAGGCAAAACAAAAATAATCAGAGAAAATAAATATTTTTTATAGGAAAATTATGCCGGAGTAATTATATGGAGAAGATCGAAGTTTCTTATAAAACAGAAGGCGGTATTGAACCTGTCTATAAATCGGATGCTGCATCCGGTGCGGATCTTTTTGCAAAGATCAGCCGGGATATTGTAATAGAACCCGGGAAAAGATACCTCGTTCCTACGGGCATTCATCTCGAGATACCGGAGGGATATGAAGCGCAAGTCAGACCTCGTTCCGGGCTTGCAGCCAAATACGGCCTTACACTGTTAAATGCTCCCGGTACTATCGATGCTGATTACAGAGGCGAAATAAAGGTTTTATTGATCAATTTGGGGGAAAGCAGTTTTAAGGTTCATAACGGTGACAGAATTGCACAGATTATTTTTGCTCCCGTAGTAAAAGGTATTTTTAAATCGGTATCCGAAATATCATCGACGAAGAGGGATAAGGGCGGGTTCGGATCGACAGGGTATAGAGGTGAATGAAGTATCTATTTATATTAGTCATAATTACAAGTTTTTATACGGTTTCATGCAGAACGGTACCCGAAAATAAACCGGCATCCGTAATAGTATCCGGAAACGAGGGTGCACCCTCTCCGTCCGAAAAGAATAACAGAGTAAAACAATCCCCTAAACCAGGGATAGAAAAGGATAAGGATAAACAACCGGCAGCTGACAGCCCGGAACTATTACAGAAGGCCAAGGATGAATTTAAAGCAGGTAAATATGTGAATTCTCTCTCGTTAACAAGAGAATTGCGTGTCGAATATCCTGATTCAGAAGAAATATTACAGGCACTTTTTCTAAGCGGTAAGGCAGAGCTTAAGTTGGGCGAACCTTACAGAGCAAGATATTTCTTTAAAAAAGTTCTTTCCCATTATAAAAAGGATGATTCTTTCGATTCTGTTTACTTTAAAACCTCGGTAATGCTTGCGGATCTTTTATATAAAGAAAGGCTTTTCGATGAATCCCTGCGTTATTATCTAAAAGCATCGAAAGGAAATAATGATGATATTTCTAATATCTATCTGCGTATAGCTGATATTAATTACTATCAAAAGAATAATCTTCATCTGGCAAGGTACTACTTCCTTAAAACAGGAGCAGCAATGTTAACCGCCGAAAACAGGGCGGTATATGAAAGATTAAAAATAAATCTTGAATGGGAATATCTTACGTCTAAAAAGATCGGTATCGATGATGGTAACGTTTCCGCTGTAGCGGCTGACGGAGATGATTTATGGATCGGAACATGGAACGGCGGTATAGCCCGGTATAATGTCAGTATGAAGAGGAGCACGGTTTTTAAGGAAGGAATGAAAAGTCTGGTTCCGAAAACCATACGGACAATCGAAGTGACGAAAAAGAGAGTATGGGTAGGTAGTTATAACGGCTTATCCTATTATTCCAAAGCATCATCGGCATGGCATGAGATTGATAAATTCAGTAAACCGAAATCCGTTAAAATAGAAACCATTAAAAACATCGATGGAATACTCTATGCTGGCACTCTCGGAGAAGGTTTATGGTCCGGACATGAGAGCGGATACCGTGATTTTAAAAAAATGGATTTCCCGTCGCAGTTTATAAACTGTATGGCTAATTACGGCAATTATCTTTTAGCCGGCACAATGGATATGGGTTTATTTTTTATCGATCTTAAAACAAAAAAAATAACAAACTTCTCAAAAATATTTCCCGGCTTTACAGCTTTGAATATTACTACAATACTTATCGAAGATGACAATAATCTCTGGATAGGCACATACGGAAAAGGTCTGTATCATTGGAAAAGGAATTTAAACCGGATTGAAAGGTATACTACGGAGAATGGTTCAATAAGAGATGACTGGATCCTGAGCAGTGTTAAAACGAAAAACGGTCTTTATTTTGGTACTTTCGGAGGCGGACTTATCTTTTTCGGCAGGAATAAGACTCACGGGAAGAATCTCGGATTAAAAGACGGATTAAGTTCTCTGGATATTTCTGCTGCTGCCTATGAGCAGCCGCTTGTAATTTTCGGAACTCTTGGAATGGGGATAATGATATTTTATGAAGATATCAGGGAATAGAAGATATTTATCTACATATATATATGTCTCAAAAGAATTTTTCCTGTCGTTCATTATTGCATTTCTATTTTTCTTTATAATATTTTTCATAAATCAAATACTTGTGATGGCGGAAGAGATATTTTCAAAGAGAGTTCCTTTCTGGGATGTTATACGTTTAATAATATATTCCACGCCTATTTTTATTGCTTTCTCTTTTCCCTTCGGTTCTCTTGTAGGTGCACTGATGGCAGTCGGCCGGTTATCGTCGGACAATGAAATACTTGCCTTTCAGGCAGCAGGAATATCTCTTTCCAGGGTACTGCTTCCTTTACTTTTCCTTGGAATAATATTTTCCGCTGCCTCTTTTATTACGAATGATTATTTTTTACCATCCGGAAATATAAAGCTGGGCAAAATATACAGAAAAATTATCTATACGAATCCTGCCGTAGAATTGGAACCATACTCGATTAAGAGATACAGGAATACCGTTATAATTACGGGAGCCGTAAATGAAAGAACAATCAATAATATTACAATAATCGATAGAACGAATAACAGAGACAAAAGAATTATACTTGCTAAAAATGCCAGGTTGGAGAAGGAGAATAAACAGCAGGGTGTTGTTTCTTTAAATCTTTCCGATGTAATAATACTCGAAACAAAAAGAGGAGATCCCGAATCATTCGATTATGCCACTTCCGGAAGTCTGATATATAATATTTTAATGAAAAATATCAGCTACTCTATCGGCAGTATCGGCCCTGCAGAGATGAGTTCCGTCGATGTCTGGAAACAGATAATGAAAAAAAAGAAAGAATTAGAGCTGAGAATAGAAAATAATAAAATTAAAATCGAAGAGTTGAGATACAGGTTAAGGCTGACAATTAAAAAAGTTCTGGATCTACGTTCTAACAGCACAATTACAAAAAAGGATGAGAATGAAATTATTTTACTATACAAGGAATTAAAGAAAGAGAAAAGCAGAAAGATAACCGACAGAACACTAAGACTTTACCAGCTCGAGTTTTATAAGAAATTCGCCATTCCCATAGCATGTTTTGTTTTTATACTTTTTGCATTCCCTACCGGGCTTTTAGCGAGGAAGAGTGGACGAACCGTAGGATTCGGGATAGGGCTGATTGTCTCCGTCTTATACTGGAGCTTACTGTTTGTCGGGCATTCATTGGGGATTAGAATGATGCTCCCTCCGTTTCTTGCTATCTGGATTGCAAACTTCACTGTTCTGATACTGGGAAGTTTTCTTTTTATCTTAAGGATTAGACGATGAAATCGATTCAATTTATGGTGCTGCGTGCTTTCCTGCCTGTTTTTTTGGCTGCTATACTATTTTTCGTGCTTATTTTACAGCTTGCGGATCTGTTTTCGAATCTCTGGAGATATTTTAATAATAATGTAAGTATTCTGCAGATGGGGAAAATAGCCTATCTATACCTTCCAATGTGCATTTCTTATTCGATACCCATAGCGCTGCTTTTTTCGATTTCCTTTACTCTCGGAGGTTTATATGCCAATAATGAGCTGATAGCAATATTAGGTGCGGGGATAAGTTTTTACCGTGTCATAGCACCATTTATTGTTTTAAGTTTTCTGCTGTCCGTTTTTAGTTTCTGGTTTAATGACAGTATTGTAATTCCGACATACAGAGAAAAAAACAGTATCTATAAGGAACTTTTAAGAATTAATGTCTCTTATAACAGATCGAATGCTACGGTTATAAGTGATAATAACAGGATAATTTATCAGACAGAATATTACAATGATAAGAAAAAAACGCTTACCGGAGTTCTTCTTATATTCAGAAACAGAGATTATTCCTTTTTAAAAAGAATCGATGCCGCATGGGCGGAATGGAACGGAAGTAACTGGGTGCTTCATAACAGTACGGTATATACGTGGAATAAAGATACAAAAACGATAAAAACCGAAAGAATGGATCTGTATTCTGATAAGGAACTAATAAAGGCACCGGAGTCATTTCGTAAGATCACAAGAAAAGTCGACGAGATGAGTTACAGTGATGCATCCGAATGGGTCGAAACCTTAAAAAAATCGGGACTTCCGTACAGAGAAGCTCTTACGAATTTCTATAAAAAGATCTCTTTTTCACTTACTCCGTTAATAGTTGCCTTAATAGCAGGTGCAATAGGCAGTTCATTTAAAAAAAATATTCTGCTCATGAGCCTTCTGATATCACTTTCCGTGTCGGTAGTTTATTATGTGATGCAGATGGTGGCCTTGATAATTGCAAAAAACGGCTATATACCTCCCTTGGCCGGTGCATGGGGGTCTTTTATTGTATTTTTCGTAGTTAGTATCGGTCTTTTAAAGACAGCGAAAACATGAAAATAAAAATAAGCGATATGGAGGATTTATGGATTGTTTTATAGGAGTGGATTTCGGCGGTACCTCTGTAAAATTGGGGGTTATTACCGGAGAGGGTGTTATTCTTAAAAAGAACATCATAACGATAGGTGCCGGAGACAGCTTTGAAAAGATTATGCATCCGGTTTCCGAATGGATACAAACTTATTTAAAGAATACTGATAAAGATGACGTAAAGGCGATCGGAATCGGAACTCCGGGATTTATAGATAAAAGAACAAATATATTAATCTCCGGGAGTGAGAATGTGCCTGCACTTAAAAAGCATTCTGTTGCCAATATTCTTTATGAGAAAACAGGAATTCCTGCATATCAGGATAATGACGGAACATGTGCCGC
>QILZ01000357.1 GCA_003233545.1 Spirochaetales bacterium | reverse complement strand
ATACTACCCTGACCTTCCTGCCCAGAGTCGATGTATAATTCTTCCATTCCTTAACCGGATTAACTGCAGGAATCTTCTCTATACGGTTGTCCAGTTCGTCCAGTAATGCCGAGAGAAGTTCTTTTCTGAATACCCGTCTTCCCAATATCCCTTTTACCGAGCAGGACGAAGGCACCTCTTTCGAAGGATCATTATTGATATTAATACCGATCCCCAGATTCAAATAGCGGATTACCTCCGAATCAACTCTCATATCCGAAAGAATACCCGCTATCTTCCTCCCTTCTACCAGGACATCATTCGGCCACTTAACACTTGCCCGGATTCCGTAAAGCCGCCTTAATGTATGGACAACGGCAAGAGAAGCTGCAAAGCTAAAGTAAAACCCGGAAGCTGCAGAGAGAGGGGTTCTTAGTACAAGGGTTATGTAAAGACCCCCGGCCTGCGAATGCCAGACCCGTTCCCGGCGTCCCCGGCCTTTCTTCTGCTTTTCCGCAACAACTATGGTCCCGTGAATACTCTCTTTCTCTGCCAGGAGACGTGCTTCATCCATTGTGGAGTAAACTTCATTAAAATAATGGATCATGAATTCCCGGTCAGGAAACTCCCAGGGATAGAGAAGATCCTCCTCTCCCTGCCATAGATACCCGCGGCGATTGACTTCTATGGGATATCCCAGTTCCTGCAGGCGGCGGATATGTTTCCAGACCGAAACCCGGCTTACGGAAAGCCTCTTGCTGAGATTTTCGCCGGAAATAAAAGAGATATTTTCCTTTAGAACCTTCAGCAGCTTTCCTTTAGGACCTGCCGTTATTTCTTTCGTTAACTCCATTTGTTCATCAGGTTAACGAAAAAGGCGAATCCTGTCAAGGAAGCAGAGGTGCAGAGGCAATCACCTTAAAAACTACAATTTAAAATATGCTTCCAGACCAAGATCCGGCCATATACCGAGTGGAAACCGGGTTTGCTTAAAACCCCAGCTATTGTCCGTAAAGAACAACGGATACCCGCCGCCCGCTCTTAAACTGAGATTAACCGTATCGGTAAGCCTGTAATCCGTAAAAAGGGAGAGTCCGAATGCATTCATAATCGAAAAAGGGCTGGTAAAAACAAAGTAACCCGTAGGTATTCCGATATACACGCCTAATCCGAAAGGTGTATCGGTAATATTCCGTTTTGCAACAAAAAAAAGATCGTAAGTAAATGCAGCATCACCTTCCAGACTGAATAGTGATATACCCATATCCGCTTTTATACCGAATGCGGGTGTAATCATGTATCTTATTCCTCCTTTTAAAGAGAGATCCCATGATATGCCTGCAGAGATATTAAGTTCCTGTGCAGAAGTACTGAATAACGGAAACAGAAATACAACAGCCGGAAAGATTAATATGATTCTCATTTTGTTTCTTTTGCTCATATTTTTCTCCTCCTTAAGCTTTATTATTTATCTTTTCCCTCCCTGTAGGGAGTATCTTCCTAAGAACAATTCCTCTACAGCCGCATCGAGCACTCCGGCAATACACAAAGCAAGTTCGGCGAAAGGTTTGTACCTTCCTTTTTTTATGGTTTACAGGATGGAATTCAGCCCATACTCCCAAAATATGGCCGCTAATATACAGGAAGCTACTGCTGCTAACTTATCGTAATTTTAGCACCGCAATGATGATTCCTGCAACTGTAACAGTAAAGCCGAAGGACCATACCATAAACCGGAACATGCGGCGGGAAATCTCGGCAATACGATTTTCTACCTGTTCGAACCTTTTATCCATAAGATCGAATCCCTGCTTCATAAGTTCACGCTGGTTCTTAAGTTCTTCCTCTACCCTTACAATTCTTTCACGAAGTTCTATTTCATATGCCCTGGAGGATAAATCCGGAATTTCAGTTACAACTCATTCATGGAATTTCTGTTTTATATAATCACCTATCTCTGTTAATTCTTCTTTAGTTACCGCCATTTTTATCCCTCTGACTTTATTATATCCCTTATTTCCTGCCTTTTAAAGTAAAAAACCACAGTTCTTAAACGCATTCCCCGGCTGTTATCACCGGCAATTAAAACCCTCCGGCACAGGCCTTCGACTTGATCTTTTCTATCATCTCCTGCAGGCGAAAATCCTTCTTAAGTCATAGAAAGTGCACCGGTAACTTCGGGACAATATCAGTAAGTACTAGGCTGCATGAAGAATGTCGTACCGGATAAACGGAGTTATCAGTTTTGCAAAATCAGTTCCCATGGCAAAAAGATAAGGTCGTCTTTTCTTTCGATTCTTCCAAAGGGAAAGAAGGCTTTCCGCCCCTGTTTTAACCGGGCGCATAAACTCAACGGAAATAGTTTTCCTCTGTTTGTTCTTAATAATATGTGATATAATCGATTAAAGTTAATAAGAGCTATTACAATGTATGCTGCTCTTTTCCTCCAATACAGACAGCCTTTTTTTAATAAGATGACAGAAAGAAAACCTAAAACCACTACAAATGAATCCATTTTAATATCTTATTATTATCCGATTCCACTACATATCCCATCTTTTTATAGGTCTTTACCCTATTCTTAAACATGGAAATCGTTAGTCCGGTGGATGTATCCAGCTCCGGAAGATCAAATCCTTCGCCAAGCATAGAACCGGTAGATAAAATACATAAGGGTATACTATTTGCTATTGAATCCTTAATATCTGAATACATCCTGTCTCTTCCCTTTTTAGACAGATCGCCTGTAAAAATATATTTATTACAGTTAAAACCATTCAGCATCTCCTCCAAACTATCAGAAATTTTTATCAGGTAATCTTTCCTATCGGATAAAATAAGCGGAATACGGTGTTCCTTTAATAATTTGGTAATATCAGCGCTTATCAGGGAAAGCCTCTTTTTATTTTCTGTAAGATAATTCCATATTTCCTGTATCTGCGGCTCGGGCCCTGATTCAAAAGCAGCTGCAGGCAGCCGGAAATCCGTTTCTCTAACTATAACTTTTTTAATTAAATGTAAAGATTCATTCTCTTTCATTTCATATCGTACCGGCCCGCATTGCATGTATAAAATCGGTTCGAGCCCATCTTTCCTGTAAGGTGTCGCTGTTAAACCAAGACAATATCTGACCGGAAACTTTTTTATTGCCGATTCAAATGAAAATGCAGGAATATGGTGACATTCATCTACAATTAGCTGTTCATAATTTCCGGAAATCGATTGCAGGTCATTCATCTTTGATAAAGTCTGGAGCATAGCAATATCTATCTTACCTGTAACCCTCTTTTTACTTCCGCTGATAATTCCAATATCCTTATCTGCAATTTTTAAGAATCTCATAAGATGCTCCGACCATTGTTTCGCAAGCTGTATTCGATTAACCAGTATAAGAGAAGGAACTCCTCTTTTTGATATGATGTTGCATGCAATAACTGTTTTTCCGGAACCGGGCGGAGCAGAAAGGATACCATAATCATGCTTTAGCATTTCTTTAGAAGCCTTTGTTTGATCTTCGCTTAAATTACCATTAAATTTAATTACATACTTTTTATTCTTTATTCTATTATCCCGTACATCAACTTCCGAACCTGCTTTTAATAGAACCGCTTTAACCTTTTCAAGTGCTGCTCTCGGCAATTCGAGATTCCCATCCTTAATTTCTCCGCAGAATATATATTTAGGGGTTTTCCATGTGGACTTTCTTAGACTCTGCAGTTCAAAGAATTTAGGGTTTGCAAAAACAGAAATCCTTTTTAACGCCGTTATTAATCCGGATGGCATTCCATTTATGTTTATGCTCAAATTAGATGAAACAGTTATACTTACCTGCTTTCTGTAATCGTTAACCAATTCCTTCTCATTAAAAGATATATCCATTTCCGCAGTTTTTATTGCATCATCTTCTTGCGTATCGGAATCCGATTTCCCGTAAGTATTAGCGGAAACAATTGCCCTGACATCGGTCAGAGAAAGCTTACTTATTCCGGCTAAAAATTCCCACTGGTTTACATACGGAATAAATAGATCATTTACAAAAACCGTATCCCCGTTATTTCTCGGAATTCTCTGCAGAGGCAGTGAAATTAAATTCCCGAATCCGCCGTCGGGAAGATAATCCTGATTCGGGAAAAACCGGTCGTAGCTTTCCAAATCTATCGAATGTCTATTATAAGCTGCCCTCGCTAAAACAATCGTTCCAAGCCTTCTTGCCAATCCCGCAGGAATCGGTCCTGAAAAAAATATCCAGGTATGGGCGCCGTTTCCGGATCTTGAAATTTCAACATACACAGGAACGTTTATATCTTCCGCTGCTTTTTTATAGGAAAGCACATCATCTTTCCACTGTTTTTTATCGAAATCGGCAGCTAAGAAAATGCAGGTATCATCTCTGCGGATTGTATAAGTACCGATTGTAATCTTCCCCTGCAAATGTGCCTGAACTACCTTTTCATCTACTTCTTTAAATGTTCCATACACACATCCGGAACATTTTACCTGCGGTTTTTTACAAATTCCGGGTATCCATTCGTTTTTACAAACAGGCGAATAGCCTTTTATTCTTTTTTTTGTATTTTCCCAGAGCTCAGGATATATATCTTTTCTACATACAAAAAGACTTATAAATAATTTTATCTTATCGGATTTTGATACAGGAGCATCTATCGAAGATATTAATGAATTTTGTGATGATACTATTTCCGACAGTTCGCGGGCCAAAGACTGCTTCTCTTCTTCCAGCTCTTCCAGTTTTTTTTTAATCTCTTCTATACGCTTCTGCTTATCCATACTTATGCGTAAATATTTATACCTTAAACCCCGAATTTCTATCCTGCTGCATTTATAAGCCTCGTAATTATATCTGCTTACGATAAATCTGTTGTATTCATTAACCTGGATTTTACCAGCAAATATCCGCAATCCAATTTATAGAACATTTTTATCTTTTACAATATCTTCCGGTTTTCCTGATCCGTCAATAAAATGGAAAAGTGTTAATACCGGATGTCTTGTAAGCATTCTCGGACCGGAATACCGCATAATATTCTTTATTGCTTCCCTGACATCCCGTTTATAGCAGTGGACAGGACAGTTGAGACAGGTCGGTTTTTTAAGTTTCTTTAAAGAAAACGGACATTTATCTATCCGTTCCATTGCATACATTAAAAGCTTATCACACTCTGCACAGAGAGTATTTTTATCCGTCTCATGGTAATTGTTACAGTACAACATAATCATTACAGATAATGTATGTTTTTCCCTGTATATTCGTTTAAGCTGCTTTTCCATCTGCATTTTTCCTTTATGGTTTTATATATCCGAATATCTTACGGCCAGCTTTTATCCGTATAAGTATACTGTATAGAAAAGGATGTTTAAACAACATGGCTACCCCGATTTTTTAAACTAATTATAAAAAAAGAAGCAGATTTGAGAAAACACCGTTTATATGTTATATTAGAAGCAGTTAATGTAAAAGACGAAAAAGCATTAAAAAGATATATCAACCTGCTTGTCGAAAGTCTAATGGAGCGTGAAAAAGCAAACGAACAGTTTGCAGAAATCAGGAGAGACATAAAGGTCCTGGCCGAAACTATGAAATTCTTATAAAACCCGGGGATACTCGTGGGGAAGCCTGTAAAATGCTGTTATTCAAATTGATTTAAGGTTAAGGACATTATTTTTATTCTTTTTTAAATAAATCAAAAGCAAATTATAAACATACCTCTTTTAAATACATTAAAAGGGGTAGAAACGAAAATGAAAAAGTACAGCCTTTACTTAAACATCGGATTAATCCTTATAATGCCCGGTATTCTTCTGGCTCACAATTCTTATTCGAATTCATCAGCTATGAATTCGCACTACAAGGAAAAAAACAGTACTACTTTGGTTATCAATACTGTTGAAATAGAAACAGATTATCTAAATTCTCAAAAACCGGGAATCCTGTCATATAAAATATCGGGAATCGGACCCGGAAAACAGAAATTCACCATGAAAACATGCAGCACCAGAAGCTACCTGCTCGGCCTTGAACAGGGAAAATGGCAAATCACGGTTGAAACATTTGAAGCAGAGGATAAAAATAATATTTTAATCGGCCGGAAATCAATTATCCTTAATCTTGAAAGTTCAATTCCCGTAGAGGCTCATATCAATCTAAATGTTGAGAAACATTAATGATCTCTATTTAATAAACAGAAGGGGTCTTTCTCTTTATAGATCTTAATTATTTTATAAAACTTAACAATAATACACTTTAGAGAATATATTGCCCTTAAGGAGTTTTAAAATGCGTATACCATATCTTAAAAAAATCGGGCAGGGAATCCCGCTCTTTGACGGAGCTATGTGTATGGCCCTTAGCATCTTACAGAAACGTTTTATTTTTAGATAATGAAGTGCCCGGAGTTCGGAAATATCAATACGGCCATTCGGGTATTGGAAAAGACCGCAGGATTAGGTTTTCGATGAGTCTCTTGCGGGTCTAAAAAAACGGCCATTCAGGTAATAGAAGGGCAAAATTAGAATCTTATTTTAATTGACCCTGAGTACATCGATGATTATAGTTTGTGGTAATATATGATTGATACTGTAATAAAAGCGGATAACGTTACCAAGAGTTACGGCAATCTTAAAGCGGTAAAAAACCTCTCCTTTCAGGTGGAAAAGAGCGCCTGTTTCGGAATGCTCGGTCCGAATGGTGCCGGTAAAACTACAATGTCCAGGATGCTCTACGGGAACGCACTAAGGGATAATTCCGGCAAAAGCGCAATAAATGTGTTCGGCTATGACCCCGGGTATAATGAACTGCAGATTAAAGCCCTTGCAGGAATCGTACCACAGGAGAACAATCTCGACCTGGAGCTCAGCGTCGAACAGAACCTCTTTATATATTCAAGATTCTACGGGTTGCGAAAAAGAGAAATATCAAAACGTATCGATGAACTGCTTAATTTCATGGAACTCACCGAAAAAAAGAAATCAAAAATACGGGACCTTTCCGGGGGTATGAAGAGAAGGCTTATTATTGCAAGAGCCCTGATAAACCGGCCGAAGCTTCTTATACTCGATGAGCCGACAACGGGTTTAGACCCGCAGGTCCGCAATCTTATATGGGATAAACTCAGAAAACTTCAGCGCGAGGGAGTTACAATTATCCTCACTACCCATTACATGGAAGAGGCTTTTCAGCTGTGCACCAGGCTCATAATAATGAATCTCGGAGAAAAAATACTCGAAGGAAGGCCTGCACAACTACTTAAAAAGCATATCGAACCCTATGTTCTCGAGATATTCAACCAGGAAAAACCGGTTACTTTTCATGATAATAGAAATATTCGTATCGAAGGAACCGAAAGCAGGTACCTGTTGTATTCGAATGAACTTGAAACTCTCAAGAGAATTGTTACGGATTACAATCCGGGTGATGTCTATATACGGCAGTCCAACCTGGAGGACCTCTTTTTAAAAACTACGGGTAGGCATCTTAATGAGTAGAGGAGTTAGAACCGAAATACAGTATGAATAGTAATTCACCGGCTCAAATAAAAAAAGTAGAAATACAGGTTCCCGGGCTTGCAAGCCGTATCTACAGTGTCTGGTATAGGCACTATAGAGTCTATACTAAAAATCTCATAAGCAATGGATTCCCGCCGTTCCTGGAACCGCTCATATTCCTTGCGGCAGTCGGTCTGGGTCTCGGACACTATGTGGGTTTAATAAACGGCACCTCATACATAATGTTTCTTGCCACAGGAATCATCGTTCCGCCTGCCATGTTTACCGCTGCTTTCGAATGCTCTTTCGGTACATTCATCCGCCTCGAGTTCGACAAAGTATATGATGGTATGATATCGGCATCCATCGATGTTAAGGACCTCTTTATCGGCGAAATCATATTTGCAGGTACCAAAGGCTTCTTCTTTTCCGCTGCCGTGCTCATTGTTATTGCAGTTTTCGGGCTTGTACCCTCACCCTCTGCGATTTTCTCACCTCTTGTCGGGTTTTTAACCGGTTTGATGTTCGGTGCCTTATCCCTTTTTATCACATCATTTGTTAACAACATAAATCATTTTAACTTCTACTTTACCGGGCTTCTTACGCCAATGTTTTTCTTTTCCGGCATCGTATTTCCGCTGGACAACCTGCCTGGAATAGTCCGAAAACTCGCATACCTGTTTCCGCTCACCCATTCTGCGATTCTTGTAAGGGCCTTCGCTTTTAACATTTTTCCATGGACTCTTCTTTTAAACCTTCTCTACATCATTGTTTTTATAGTAATATTTTCGAGCCTTGCCATATACAGGTTAAAAAAGAGACTCATCGGGTAATACTTAAATTCTACCTGACTTTAATTTAGATTAGAGCTGCAAGAAATTTATCTGCCGACATTACCCGAACACCATTAATAAACCTATCTACATCTTTTGTCTTAACCACCTGATATAGATATGGAATATTCAGCCTGTCCCCGAAGTACTTTAACCTCCCCGATGGGTTGGTATCATTCAATTTCACTTCCAGAGCAAACCAGGGTTTCTCTTTTTCAGTTATAATAAAATCAACCTCTCTTTTATCCACATCCCGTAAAAAATAGATACCTGTTCTATAACCTTCATAGTCATAGAGAAAATGAACCAACTTTAAAAGATGTGAAGCTATCATATTTTCAAATCTGGGAGATTCTTCATCAACTTCCGACCAATCCCATTAGAGCCGCTTTATAACTTACTTCAAGGTCTTCCCGAATCGAATTAACAGACAGTAAAGATCCGACCTTTTGAGGTAAAAGGTCACTCAATAAAATCATATCCGAAATATCCCTGACAAGCTCTATTTCCCGAATATCTTCTCTGAAAAGACGATTGTTTTTTTCATTATGCCATCGTCTTAACGATCTGTGATCCTGCTTAATAAGAGGTTCCGGAAATCCGCCAAAAACATTTAATATATCCATCTCGTGAAATGCAGATAAATTATCGATGTTTAATTCTTTATTAATTCTTATTTGATTCTTTTTATTCAGTAATTCTGCCAGAGAAAAAGGATGTAGCCTGTAATAATGATAACGTCCCTGGAGAGAGTCTCCTCCCTTTCTGTATAAATCCAGCCTGGCACTGCCGGTAATAAGAAATTTATATCTGTTACCGACCGTATCCCATTCTCCTTTTATCAACCTTTTCCAATTTTTGTATTTATGTATTTCATCAAGGATTATTAGCTCGGCATCTCCCGGCCAATCGGAATTTAAAATTCTTTTCCTGGCAGTCCTGTTATCCCAATTATAATAAGCCCAGCTTTTAAATTGCTCTGCTATAAGCTTATTGGACATAGTTGTTTTGCCAACCTGCCGGGGTCCTCCGACAAATACCATCTTCTCTTTCAGATCTTCGACAACTACATCTGTTAAGTATCTATTTCTAATCATAATACTATTTTACAAGATTTTTTGACTATTGGCAAATATTTATGCTGATATTTTTGACAGCAGGCAAAAATTACGGTTTATTATTTTATATTTTCAACCGTAAGACAACTTAGTTGAAATAAGAAAGTTATTCTTATTCATAGCATCTTATTTAAATTGTCGTTGAATAATTGTAAGTCCAAGTAATTTAAAGTATATTAAAAACATGAAGGATGTCATGAATCCGCATGATAAACTGTTTAAAGAAATTGAAACAGCCAAAGAAAACATGCGGGATTTAATTGAATCGACTTTCCCTGAAAGGCTTCTTGAAAATCTTGATCTTACAACCCTGGAAAACGATAATAC
>QILZ01000404.1 GCA_003233545.1 Spirochaetales bacterium | reverse complement strand
AGATACAGGCTCCAGCTTCCCGGCGATGTTCCGATATCCAGTACCGTATCGTTTCTTTTTAAAATATGGTACTTCTCCTGAATCTCTTTAAGCTTAAAAACAGAACGTGCGGGATATTTAAGTTTTTTTGAAAGTTTTGCATAGTAGTCTTCTACCTGTTTCATTATTCATTACAATTGCATATTTTTTAAGGTTTATGAATATGTGTATAAAAGATTTTACTATTGGTTTTTTATTATTATATTAGACAACATGAATATAGCGGTGCATGTTACTCACGAAGCTGTACAGAAAATCGGGGGAATCGGAGCGGTAATAAGCGGTCTTTGTACCGCGGACAGGTATAAAGACTTTTTTAACGATACGTTGCTCTACGGGCCTCTCTTTGACCGGAATGCGAACGTAACATCCCGCCTGGGAAAAGACGGGGAAGTGTACTACTCGAGTATCGATAACTTTGATTCTGACAATTATCATTCGAAGTTTTATAAAATAATAGAAGATTACAGTATAGATATTGTTTACGGCAAACGGCTTTTAGTTAATGAATTCAATGTAAATAAAAGGAATACGGTCGATACGGTACTCGTATCGATAAACAGGATTAACGAAGATAAGCTGAATAGATTTAAATTTGAATTATGGCAAAAATACGGAGTCGAATCGGATAGATATTCCAGCTGGGATTATGAACAGTATGTAAGGATAGCCCCTGCCTATCCGGATATTCTAAAAGCATTGTACCCGGACGGGTATAGATTTTATCATTTTGCCCACGAGTATATGGGGGTTCCGTCAGGATTGTCTGTGCTTATTAACGGGTTAAAAAAAGAGTACAACAGGACTATTTTCTATGCTCATGAAATATCACCCTGCAGAGGAGTGGTAGAAGAAAGCTCCGGTCATGATATTTCCTTTTATCCGGCTATGTATGAAAGCATAAGAAGGGGTAGGAATTTTGAGGATGACTATGGAAGCCAGGCGGATAATTACAGGGCGGAACTTGTCAGGAGCACTGTTAACTTCGATTATGTTTTTGCAGTGAGCGACCTTGTTAAGGATGAGTACATGTATTTTATTCCGCATGCCGATAAGAACAAAATAAAGGTTGTATATAATGGTATTCCGGTTAAGTTAATAAATCCGGATGAAAAACTTAAGAGCAGGAAACTTCTTCAGGGTTATGTGGAAAATCTCTATAATTATACCCCCGACATTATCTTTACCCATGTAACACGCCTTGTAATCAGTAAAGGAATCTGGCGGGATATAACACTTCTGTATATCCTCGATGAAATATTTCACCGGTACGGTGTAAAAGGTGCTTTTATTCTTTTAACTACACTTGTCGGCACGGGGAGGGACTCTGCTTCTATTGCTGCCATGGAGGAGGAGTACGGCTGGCCCGTGATTCACAGGGAGGGATGGCCCGACCTTGTAGGTTATGAGAAGGATATATACGACTATTTATCATTATTTAATGCACGGTCGAAGAATATAAAAGCTGTTTTTCTTAATCAATTCGGATTTGACAGGCGAAGCTGCGGCAGAAGGGTGCCTGAAACGGCGAGTTTTAAAGATTTAAGGATGGGTTCCGATGCCGAATTCGGGTTTTCGATATATGAACCCTTCGGTATAGCACAGTTAGAAGTTATTCCGTTCGGAGGTATTGCGGCGCTTTCGTCTTCCTGTGGTTCCTCTTTTCTTTTAAAAAAGACCCTTTCCGGCAGGAAATCCGCACATTACAGTATTGTGGATTTTATCGGCCGGTCAAAAGAATTTTTAGGCTCCGGCGCCGGTTCAGCTGCCGGTTCCGGCATAAATTCCGATGAAAGATTCAAAATAGAAAAGTCCATATTAAAAAGTATTGCCGGTACCCTGTTTAACTCGCTGCCGAAAGACGATTCCGAACGCATAGCAGGGTTAAACTCGGCTCAGGAAAGTGTGGACAAACTCGGATGGGAAGCTATTGTTGATCAGATGGATCTTTCCACTTTATAAGTTCGGGAAACATAGTTTTTATATCTTCGTTTGCCGGAACAAGGCGCACATTTATGCCCTGCAGACCTGAGGATTTTAATGTAAGTGTCCCCTGGTATTTCCCGGTTTTGTCTGCGTATTTCTCCTTGAAATTCAGCCCGGATACTTCGAGTTTTTCCTGCTTTTCCGAATAGTAGCAGAGTTCAACATTAAACAGTTCCGAATCGGCATCATCGAGATAAACATAGCATTCCACCTGTATCGTATCATTCGTGTAGAGGTCTTCATGCTTATCGATATCCGTATATATGTTCTTTATATAGATCTCGCTCCAGAAGGAAACTATTCTGTCATGTTCATCGATAAGCTTTTTCAGGTAGCTTCCGTTGTTCTTTAAAAATTTTTTATTATTAGCTGCGGCAGGCAGATAGAATTTTTCGGTATAGTCGCTGAGCATTCTGCTGATTGTGAAATTTTTATAGACCGAATAGATCGATTCCTTCATCATCCGGACCCAGACCCTCGGTATATCATGATCGTCTCTCTCATAGTATAGCGGGGCTATTTCTTCTTCCAGAGTATCGTATATCTGCTGAGATTCCGCATAATCTTTTAGATCCTGGTTATCGTAAATTTCACCTGCCGTAATTGCCCATCCGTTTCTCCCGTTATAACACTCCGGCCACCAGCCGTCCATTACGCTTAAATTTAAAACACCGTTCATTCCTGCCTTCATACCCGAAGTCCCGGAAGCCTCCATTGGTTTTATGGGGTTGTTCAGCCATACATCCACACCCTGCACAAGATTCTCTGCGATTTTCCTGTTATAATTTTCAATAAAGATGAGTTTGTCTTCCACATGATACTCTTTTGAGTAATCGATTATTTCTTTTATCATATTTTTGCCTGCCAGGTCCGCGGGATGCGCTTTTCCCGCAAAGATTATCTGAACAGGCCTTTTCGTGTTCGTGATGAGATTCATCAGCCTTTCCTTATCATGAATCAGCAGGGTCGGCCGTTTATATGTTGCGAATCTTCTTGCATACCCGATTGTAAGTGTATGAACATCGAGCATTTCCTGTATTTTTTTTATTTTTATAACGGAGAATCCTTTCTGAACGGCCTCTGCTTTTACCGTATCTCTTAAGAAGGAAACCATTTCACGTTTTCTCTGCATGTGGGCTTCCCATATCTCTTCATCCGGAATATCCGGAATTCTTTTAAGCATATCCTCATTCCTGCCTGAATAAATATAATCAGGTCCTATGTACCTTCGAAACAGATTACGCATCTCATTGGAAAGCCAGGAATGATGAACGCCATTGGTAACATTGGTAATCGGGACTTCATTTATGACCCTGTTGGGAAAGAGGTCTTTCCACATCTCCTTTGAAACTTCCGAGTGCAGTGCGGAAACTCCGTTTATGTACTGAGAGAATTTAATGGCAAGTACAGGCAGCCAGAAGGTTTCCTTGCTGTTATATGCCCCGTATTTAATGAAGTTATCAAAGGTAACTCCCATGGCTTCGATATCTTTTTTTAAATACTTCTTTATCATTTCCACCGGAAAATTCTCATTTCCCGCCTGAACCGGTGTATGTGTTGTAAATATGGAGGTACTCTTGATTAATCCGGCCGCCTCATTAAAAGTATACTTTTCGTCTGTTACCAGTCCTTTTAACCTTTCAATAACAAGAAATGCGGAATGGCCTTCATTAAGATGAAAAACAGCAGGTTTTATGTTCAGCTTTCTAAGCAGCCGTAAACCGCCGAAACCTAAAATAATTTCCTGCTGGATTCTTTTATCTCTGTCTGCATCGTATAAATAGTTTGTTATTGCCCTGTATTCGGGAGGATTTTCTTCTATATTCGTATCGAGGAGCAGGAGTTTTATCACGCCCACGGTAATCTGCCAGGCTTTTACCTTTATCTTTGTCCCTAAAATATTCACTGTAATGTAAACGGATTCTCCGTCTGAGTTTTTAAGTTCCTTAATGGGCATGTAGTATACGTTGTTTTCCGTATATGCTTCTTCCTGGATGCCGTTCGGATTTATCCGCTGATCGAAGTATCCGTACCTGTAGAAAAGTCCTATCCCGATTATCGGTATTCCTAAATCCGATGCACCTTTTATGTGATCCCCGGACAGGATTCCGAGTCCTCCTGCATATATCGGAATGGATTTATGCAGGCCGAACTCCATGGAAAAATAGGCTATGGCCGAATCCTTGAATTTATCCGCATATATTTTATTATGTTCGGAGTAAAGCTTATACTTTTCCCATACATTATTAAGGTCGTATAGAAATGCTTCGTCTTTGGCCAGTTCTTTCATACGGTCGTCATTAATCAAGTGGAGAAGCTTTACCGGGTTTTTATTAAATTTCCGGAAGAGGTTTGTATCTATTCTTTCGAAGAGGTTTAAAGCGTCGTCATCCCACAATGACCAGATGTTGTACGCAAGCTCAAAAAGTTTCTTTAGCTTTTCGGAGTAGCGCGGGTTTACAAAAAAATTTTTTAAAAACATACCTGTTCTCCTGTTTATACCATCCAGTCTTATATCACAAATCCTCACGGATGTCTAAATATATTTTAATAATTAAACGGGAAATTGTATCCCAGCTTATTTTTTCCACCTCTCTCCCGGCTTTTTCCGCAGTCTTTTTCCTTTCCTGCGGATTTTTTATCAGCATGCAGGCAAGGGAAGACATTCTGTCGATGTCGTTAAAATCCGCTTTATATATATTATTCATAAATTCCGAAACCCCGGATCTGCCGGAAGCTATAACGACAACCCCCGATCTCATCGCTTCGAGCACGGTTATGCCGAAAGGCTCGGATACCGACGGAAGAATAAGTATGTCCGATGAATTTAAAATTCCCGCCACTCCCTTTCTGTCTAAAAAACCTGTAAAGATGAATTTATCTTTCATTCCGTACTCAGCAGATTTCCTGATTAATTCGTTCTTATAATCCCCTTCACCTGCCATTATAAAATATACTTCGGGGCAGAGTTCATGTATTTTTTTTGCCGTTTCTAAAAAGTATTCAGGCCCCTTCTGCCGGGTAAGCCTCCCTAAAAAGAGAATTACAGGTTCTTTAAAGATGCGTTTCTTTTTTACCGGTATTTTAGACAATGTATATGAATTATACACTGTTTTGATTTTTTCCGCATCTGTACCGTACTTTTCCCTGATAACGGACTTAGTGTAATTCGATACGGCAATAACCGCATCGGACATGAGAAGGCCCATACGTTCTATTCTGTGTATTATTTCATTTCCCGGGCCGCACGAACGGTCGTACTCGGTTGAATGCACATGAACTACAAGCGGCTTCTTAGTTTGTTGTTTTAAAAAACAGGCAGCCGGATATGTAAGCCAGTCATGGGCGTGGATAATATCGAATTCAAGTTTTTCCGCATACCCGGACACTATTTCCTTTAACTTCCTTACTCTCTGAAAAACCGCATCATTGTAGAGATAGGTTTCCGGTATGGGATTTAATCCTAAATACTGTAATTGCTCCGCATACGATTTAAAGTTTCTCATCTTAAAGTTATCTTCATCTTTCCGTAAAAAAAAGGAAGGTTTTAAACTATCCGCATCATCCGGAAGTGTAAGTTTAAAGTAAAGAGGGAAATTGGCCGGAAGAAAGAGAAAGACGGTTACGTTTAACTTAAGGAGCGCCTTTACAATACCGTAGCAGGCCATGCCGAGCCCTCCGGCAATAAACGGAGGAAACTCCCAGCAGAGCATCAGAACGGTCATGCAATGGCCTCTGCAGGATCGGGTTTGTAAGAATTCCACTTCGAATCAGTCAAGTGCAGTCTTCCATAATCTTTTCGATACAGTATAAAGCGGCTACCGACCAGGCCTGGGCCGGCGTCCCCTTAGGTTCTTCCGGATTTTTCCCGTCCCATATCTCTGCAACCGAAGCATAAATGCCGTCTGATATTTTCGCCTTTATCTTTGCGGTTATCCTTTCGAGTTCGGTATATAAGACATTATTTTCGCCTGTTATCTTCTTAAGCAATTTTGCATAGGGGAGAAGCAGCCACGCCCATACCGTACCCTGATGATAGGCCGAATCCCTTGTTTTCTGATCCCCGGTGTATAGACCCTTAAACATCGGTGAATCTTCGGATAAGGTACGAAGCCCGTAAGGCGTTAACAGTTTACCGGCGGCTGTTTCGTATGCCTTTTTCAGGTGTTTAATATCCGTGAAATCGAAGGGAAGTGAGAGTGCGATTACGAAATTAGGTCTTATTTCGGGGACAGGTCTGTCATCTTCGAGACGATCACCTAAGATGGCATTACAGTAGAATTTACCCATACTCTCTTTTATTAAAGATGCGGTTTTGTCAAGTTCTTCCGTATTTATGGAGTATGTACCGTTGGCTACTACTCTTTCCTTTAATTCGCCGGCCATTTCGATTACTATCCTGACAGTATTGTACCAGAGGGCATTTATTTCCACTGGTTTCCCGTAACGGGGTGTAACAGGTATGTTGTCGACTTTTGCATCCATCCATGTTAAAGCTGCGCCTGTGTTTTTTCTTAAAACGATAAGACCATCTCCGGGATCGAAGAAGAAAGGGAGAGTGCCGTTGTACATATAGTTTAATAGTATTTCTTTGCAGTATTTATAGATTGTCCTTTTTTCTGCGCCGCTAAAATCAGCAAAAGACTCGTATGCTCTTTGCACGAACCACAGAGAGGCATCGACAGTATCGTAGTTTGCCCCTCTGCCCCCTTCTCCCTTTACATTGGGAAGTATGCCGTTTTGCAGTTTTCTGCCGTAACTTTTAAGAACGGATAAAACGAAACCGGATTCTTCGCTTTCCCCGGTATAGGCTTCGAGAGAAATCATGGTATCTCTTCCCCAGGCAGAAAACCAGGGGTATCCTGCGACAATATCCTTATCGATTTTAAAATCGTTCATCATCGCTTTTAGTATACCGGGATAGTCGTGCGGTTTAAGTTTGTCTTTCTTTAATAATCCGGTCTGCTGCGCGGTAGCGGTTTTAAAATGATATACTCTCTTTTTAAGACGGGTATATCTTTCACGGATTCTTTTTTTGATATTTTCCAAGCTGTCTTTTTTCGGATTTTTAAGATCACAGTCGGAAAAAATGACCTCTGTACATTCATTCGGCTTAAATACCCCGGTATGCAGAAAGGGAGAAATAAGATCCTCATAGGCATCGTACCCTCTTAATGCTTCTTTTTTATAGAAAACATTCCTGAAGATTACCGGGTCTTCGATTAAATTCCCCGAAAAGGTATAGAGGTATGCCTGTACTTTGTTGTCTCCCCGTTTTATAACTCCTCTTCTGTAAAGACCGGTGTCCGTTATTCCGGCCTCTGTGGGAATATAATCAAATAAACCGGGCCGGTTTACACTGTGATGATCCCTTAAGCTGAATTTATATCGAAAGGAATATTTAAGTGTCAGATTACCCATATTACGGTACCTTACAAGGGTAATATTTTCAGTTTCATCCATAAAAATTTCTTTCAGGATAATAACCGCCCCTCTTGCGGAAGGTACTTCGTAGTTAAACAGGGGATACGGGCGGAGTCCTGAATGTTCCAGGTAATTCTTACCATTGGGGTACACGACATCCGGATAGTTATTCGAATCCGTAAAAAAGGTCTCGCCCATAATTTCGTATTTTTCTTCCACGGAGGATACGAGGTGTGTTCGCTTTAAATCTTTCGACGATGCAATAAGCAGACCGTGGTACTTTCTGGAATTTACCAGGTCTCCGGTTCCGAGGGCATAGCCTCCTTTCATGTTTGTCAGCAGCCATTCCGAATTACATAAATCTTTATTCATTTATTAATTGCTCCTATAGTTGATTATCCTATTCCATTATAGTTATAATTCGATACGGTTTAAGAATAAAAAAGTTATTAACAGAGATATTTTGTTTTTTTAAGATAAAAAGTTCGGAGGAAAGAATGGATGTTGTCGAAAGGATAGGTATTGCAGCCGGTGAGGTATGGAAGGCCTTAAAAGCATGGCAGTCGATAGAGGACGGAGATTCCGGCATGACGATACCAAAATTAAAGTATCGGACGAACCTGTCCAATGATCTGCTCTACGAGGCTTTAGGCTGGCTTGCACGGGAGAACAAAGTAGTTTTTTTCGGTGAAGGGAAAAAAGCCAGGGTTTATTTAAAAGAATGATGCCATGGGGATTATAGCGAGGGGTGCATCTTTAGTTAAGATTTATGATACTACAAATATCGATGAGGATTTTTTAGATAACGATTCGGTTAAATCCGAAATTAAATCGGCTTTTGCGGAAAACAGAGCTTTTCCGTTTTTTCCCGATAAAGATATCCTGTCCCGGTTAAGTCCGGAACCGGGACAGGAACCGGAATTGGAATCGATTTATTCTTATTTATCGGATTTTAAAAATTCTATTTTTCAGGCTATTTCGAGAGATAATCCTGGTATTATTGCAGGGTTTAAAAGAGATGCTCACCTGTCCTCGAGGGTAATAAATGCCGTTTATTTTATTCACAATGCCGTAATCAGGAGTAAAAGCAGGGATTTAACAAAGCGCCGCTTTGTGGTCGTTAAAGAGAAGAGCGGTATGCCTTCATTCTTCCATCTGCCCGGCATCGCAACCATAATTTCTCATGTAGGCCCGGGTCCCGACTGGCCGGAAATCCCGACTGTTTATCTGCCGCTTACTATGTTCGATACTCTTTTTTACAGTACAAAACATGATAATGGGAATCTGTTGTCCGTGTTTACATCATTAATGATTATTGAAGAACGCGCCATAGAAACAGGGTTCCTGCATACGGAAGAAATTCATAAAAAAACCGCATTGGTACTCGATAGTTTTACCGATGAGATGGTGCGTGTTTCATTAATTGTTCAGGAAGAAAAGCCGGTTATCCCTTTTTATAAAAAGGTTCCCAAATTTACGGAGAGCAGCAGGCATACATATGCTTTGCGGTTAAATGAACATTTCCATGATAATACCGGACGGTTTAATTACGAAGAAAATGTAAAGGCGGTTAAAGAACTGGACAGGCTGGCCCGGAGATATAAAAGATCCGATGATTACGGTTCATTGCGGGAGATTATCCGGCTTGTTGTTTCTGCATCGGGGCATGATATCCATGAAGTACGGAAAAGGGCGAATATAATCCTTGAACGTATATTCTCTCCGAAGGAGTATGATGTCCCCCTCGCAACTGCATTTACCAACATTATCATAGGAACGAAGCATGATTTCGTTTTTGATCTCCCGCCGACAAAGCTCGATTATTTTTTAAGAATATACACGAATAATTCCGTTCACGGTGTTACCCTGGAAAAATATCTTAAGTATGCCGACATAAAGTTGGAAATATCTAAACAGCCCGGGCAGGATAAAGGAAGATACACAGGTTCTTACATCTTTAAAAGGCTCGGACAGTATGACTATACCGTATTTAAAAGAGGTAAAAAGAATACCCGGTGGATGCTCTGTCCGGAATGCAGCGGTAGAATCAATGTAATTCCTGATATACGCGGACGAATTATTTTGGAGATATTTCCGGATATTCACGGGTTTACAAGGGTATACTGGTGGAAGAACCGGGAGCATCCCGGTCTTGTCTATAATGAACACGGAGAAATTATCAGGCTGGCTCGATTCGACGATATTACCGCACATCTTAAAGATATGAAGGACCGTTATCGAATTACCGATATATACATTTTGGGTGCTCAGCGGAGGGGAAGCAACAGGGAAGACTGGGCCGAAGGGGCGACTTCGCCGTCACCCTTTTCACCCATGAG